>NZ_JBRJXU010000076.1:0-126010 GCF_057467645.1 Zarconia sp. | reverse complement strand
TCGGTGTCGTAGAATACCGTGTCTCCCAGGCTGGCCGGTTCGACAGGAGGATCGACCGGGGGATTGACCGGTGGGTCCACAGGAGGATCGACCGGGGGATCGACTGGTGGGTCCACAGGAGGATCGACCGGGGGATCGACTGGTGGGTCCACAGGAGGATCGACCGGGGGATCGACTGGTGGCTCGACGGGAGTCTGGAAAATCCCCGCATCGAAGCTCAAGTCTTCCTCCCCAGCTTCCAAAGTGGTGGTGGGCATCAAACCCGTTGTCGGATTCGCATCGGAATCGGATTGGTCGTTCCCAGCATTGGCTTGGGTAATTTCGTAGCCATCCGGTAGGGTCTGTTTGTCGATCGCAATCCGATAAGAACCTTCCTCAAGCCCGTCAAATAAATAATTCCCGTTGCTATCGGTTTGGACGCTGTCGATGAGTCCGTTGTTGCCATTGAGGAGTTTGACGGTGACACCGGCGACCCCTTGTTCGCCATTATCTTGAATGCCGTTTTTGTTGGAGTCGTACCAAACCCGATCGCCTAAAGCTCCAAATTGCTCCGATTGGGGTTCGGGGTTTTCGGCTTCGACAATTCCCGCATCGAGGGTGGGATTGTGTTCTGACGGCTGTAGGGTGACCTTCTGAGTCATTCCGGTGATGGGGTCGGCATCAGAGTCAACGGTATCCCCACCACCGACATTAGCTTCGGTGAACTCGTATCCTTCGGGCAGGTTAGAGAAAGTAACCTGATATTCTTCGCCAGGATTGAGATCGTCGAATTGATAGTTCCCAAAACCATCGGTCGTCGTTGCGGCGGTGGTATCGTCTGCGGTGCCGATAATGCCATCTTCGCCGCCACCGGTGAGGGTAACGCTCACACCCGCAACGCCACCTTCGCCATCGTCCTGGATACCGTCGCCATTGGTATCGTAGAAAACCTTGTCTCCCAAGGAACTGGGTCCTTCAGTACTGACTTTCGGTCCGACGGTAAAAGCCCAGTCAGAGGCTTTCAGGTGTCCTGGAGCACCGGAGTGGTTGAGCCAACCCCAACCGGAGATGCCGTCAAATTCTTTGTAGCCGGTTTCATCGGCGAGATCTCCGATCGAAAAACTCTGGGCATACCTGTAGGTTCCGTTTTGCCGACCGGCAAAGTCGACCAAATCGTAGGTCAAGCCGTCGCCGTAGAGTTGCTTGATGGTTCCACTGGCGTTACCCTCGTTGCTCGAATCGATTCCGAGGTCATCGTCACCTTCGATGCGATCGAGATCGGTGTAGGTGAAATCAACCTGCCACCATCCAGACTGCTCGGGATCGTATTCGGTGCCGATATCCACTCCACCAAAAGCCTGTCCGAAGATGCGAACGGTATTGCCGGAAATGGTCATGTAGACTTCAGCACCGGGATGCTCGAAGTCAAAGGTGGTGATGTCCTGGTCGTTGCCGCTCATCAGACCATCTAAACGCAACCCGTAGTAGGGAGATGTAGCATCGGCGTTGGGATGGTTGAAGAGGCGGTAGGTTCCATCTTCGATGACGGGCGTCTCGACAATCCCCGCATCCAGGATGGTGTTGTTTTCTCCGGGATTGAGGGTAACGATTGGACTCTGACCGTTACTGTCGGCATCGGAGTCGCCGTGGTCGTTGTCCTCAGCATTGGCTTGGGTAAATTCGTACCCTTCGGGTAAGTCGGAGAAGGTAACTTGATATTCTTCGCCGGGATTGAGGTTCTCGAAGCGATACTGACCGTTTTCATCGGTCGTCGTCACGGCGGTGGTATCGTCAGCCGTACCGATAACACCATCTGCACCGCCACCGGTGAGGGTAACAGTAACCCCAGCCACACCAGTATCGTTGAGATCTTGCATCCCGTTACCGTTGAGGTCGTAGAATACCGTGTCGCCCAGGCTTGCGGGTGCGACATCGATCGGTTCTACGGGTTCTTCCCCGGTTGACGGTGTGGGGCTTTCCCCGGTTGGCGGTGCGGGGTTTTCCCCGGTTGACGGTGTGGGGCTTTCCCCGGTTGGCGGTGCGGGGCTTTCCCCAGTTGGCGGTGCGGGGCTTTCCTCTGCTGGCGGTGCGGGGCTTTCTACGACCGGTGGAATGGGGTCTTCCACAACGGTTGGTGTGGGGTTTTGTCCCCCAGGCTCATTAGAGTTGGTACCCGTCTGGTCTTGAGGATCGTTCTCTTCGACAGGCTGTTCCTCCGGCTTTGCATCGCTGCCACCGACCTTCTGGGAATTGGCTTGAATTAACAGATTACTACCAGAGTTACCTGAAGGTTCACCGTTCTCTTCAAGACCGAGTAAATCTCCTTCGAGATTGTTCGAGAACAAATCGTTGTCGTCGATTCCGTTAATTTTTGGCATTAGAGTTCACCGATGGAAATTGTAGAGCTAACTTGAATTGGAGCTTCGATCGAACTCAATATTCGATCGGTCCAATTTTTATCCAGACAGGATTTCACCCACGATTCGACACGTTTTAACCCCGAAGGCAAAAATATAAATCATGTCCGGGAAATTCCCGGATTTTAAGATTGCAGCCGCAAATTCGTTTTGAAGAAAACGTTCAAAACTTAAGATTTTAGCGAAGCCGTCTCAGGATTGAAGATTGAGACTAAAAATTTCGATCCGAAATGAATGAAAGTAAGGACGCATGAAGAAAGTAATCAACTTAAAAGAAAAGACCCGACTCGATTTTTGAGATTTTTTCGGGTTGTTTTAAGTTGCCATTTTTAAAAGTTGTGCTTTTCCCTACTAAATTAAATTGTAGGCGGGCTTAATTAAAGCTACCAATCAAGTATTTATGAATCTTATGTAAAGTCGCAACCACCGCTGAGTTTCAACGGCATCTCAATTATTTTTTATCCAAACATAAGAATCAAAACTAAAATAAGATTAGAAAATTAAATACAAAACAAAGTTTATTTTCGTGAAATCACGCAGGCAATATTGAGAATTCACGTGTAAAGAGAGAAAAAGCGATCGCAATGGGGGCTGGTGTTCCGAATTCCGAATTCTCCCTTCCTCATTGCCCATGACTGAAAAAGTGTAATGCAAAGAGCGCGAAGGGCGATAAATTGGGTGATTGATGAGCTTGGGTCATCGTCGCATCCCCCAGGTCGCAAAGATCGAGAAACTCTGTTGCCCCGGCTGCGTCTAAGGAAATGGAGGGCAGCGCATCTTCGGAATTTGTCCGATCGGGTTCGGCAGTAAGACTGACAATCGTGACGGGGGGTCTGGTTCCGGAACGACCCAAGGTTCTTGAGTAGTTTAAGTAACGGGTTTTGTTGGCCCGATTGGGAAACTCATCGGTGCGGACTCGGGAGAATCGGCTTTTTCGGCATATCCGATCGCCGCAACCGCGACACACGAACGCAAGCGCGCGACCCGAAGAGACTTGGTGTTTACTATAGAGCTGCTGTACATTAAATTGTGCGGCTAATCGGCACGTCGTCAACCCCAAACCCGGTTGGAGAATTCCAGGAGAATTCGATCGTCGTGATGCCAACGCCCTTGACCGATCGTATTTGAAACCTATGCGTCCTTCAATTCAGTTGGCTCCCACGAACGGCGATAGTGGAGCGGGTGAAACTTCGCCACCCGCTCCCCCAACCTCCCACAAATGGGAAAGTCTACCTCTGACGACTGCCCCCGATCCGGTGCAGCTCGATAATATTAAAGCCCAAATCGACCTGGTGCTACTCGCGCTGGAAACTCTTGCTGGAATTGGCTCGGAGGAAATTCTCCAGGCAGCAGCCTATCTTAATGTCAATACCACGATCGCCGATCGGGTCACGTTATGGCGGCTGCGGCAGTCGAATCCTCTGCGCAACAGTTCTGGAGGGCGCAAAAAGTTAGACGTGGAAGAAGCCCGCTCTCTGGTAGCGATCGCCGCGTATCTGGCCAAGCAGCACCAAGAGTTGATTCGCCGGGGGGTGGCTCTGCTCGAACAACTGGCCGAGCAAAATCGCCCGCCCCACCACGCAGCACTGTTGGGAGACTATCTCGATGCCTTTACCAATACTTACCAAGAGCGGATGCACGAGGGCGATCGTGCGTCTCCAGAATTACTCGCCCATCTGGCCTTGAAACTGCTCATCGATTTGCTCTTCTACAGCGGTCCTGGGGGCGATCGCCGTCTTTGGTTGGCCCTGCTGGAGCGATCTAGCCAACCGCAGTAACCCATCCTTTAATGGGTTCACAACGCCCGCTCGTTCGACGTTTGAGTTTTTACTCTTCCCTTGTTGCTCTCGAATCCATGTCTAACTCCAAACCGCTAAGTCTGATGAACGGGTCGTATCACCTTCGGTACACGCCCCCCACGTGTACCTTAGAAGTTGTCGCCAAACAATCGCCCCTATCTCGGTGGACGAACCGCCCCGTTCTCAAACACCTACAATTCGAGCTGAGCCTGGACGATCCGCGAGTGCCGGAGGAAAAACAGGCTGTGATTCGAGGCGATCGCTCTCAACTCGATATCCTCTACTACGCCGTCAGCCGCTACGTTCAAAACTTGCTCCAACAGTCCCCCGCCCAGTTAGACACAGCATTGGTGAGTGCTTCGGGAGCGATCGCTGGCGCAAACCTCCCAGAGGCGAACGGTAGTCTCTACAGTAATATCTACAGCTTGTCCGCATCGCCAGCATCGCCAAGTCCAAAGCTCATCCCACCCCCTCCACCCCCTCGGCAATCGGGTGCAATTTACCTGCAACCCCGTGGTTTGGTTTCCCATCGTCTCTTTCTGGGTTCCCTGGCAACGCCGGAGTTGGGAGAAGCGATCGATTTGGGGGCGCTGCAACTATTTGACTTGGCAACGGCACTCGATGAATACGCTGCCGAGGTGATGGTTCTGCCGCCGTTGCCAAAAGAGCGTTCTCGAAACTGGCAGCAGCCATTACTCTGGGCCGGGGCGGGGGCTGCGGCGACCCTCGTTGCAGTGGGCGTCACTGCGACTTTCATTCAGATGCGAGCGCCCTCGGAAGTGGCAACCACCTCTGGAGCGATCGAAACATCGGACGCGGCTTCCCAAGAAACGTTACCCCTTCCCCTGCCGCCAGAAGGACCACCACCGCCACTGACTCAACCTCAAGTTCAGCCATCGCCGACACCGACTCCGTCACCCCTAGCGGAGGAACTTGACACGCCACCCATCGAGGAAGAAAATCGGTTGTTACCGCCACCTCCAGTTAATCCGACACCGATTCCGATCCCCTCAGACACAGAAGTGCCAGAAGCATCGGAGAGCGATCGCACCAGCCAGTCGATTTTCATTCCGGGGGATATTATTGCCGATAGCAACTCCGAAGCGGCAGCCGCACCGCCCGAACCCCCTGCAGTCGAACCCATCCCAACGGCACCGGACACTGCAAGTATTCCGAAAGCCCCTCCCCTGGGAAATTTAACGCCGCCAGCATTGCCTCCTTCCCCGAGTTTGTCTTCAGAGGTAGACGGGTTTTCCTTTAAGGAAGATACCGTGGTCAGCACTCCCCTTCCTTCTCTCTCCGAAAGTCAGGCAGCGGATTCTCTCAGTCGCAGACCCGATGCAACCCGAGGAGCAACCGAGGGCGATCGGGTACCATTGGCACAAGAAGCTCGAGAGTTGAGTACGGCATTTGATGTGGTGCCGCAAATTGCCGAGTTGCGGGGCTATTTCCAAGACCGGTGGGAACCCCTACCCGGACTGACTCGCGACTTGGAATATACGTTGATTTTGAACGAGGATGGTTCCTTGCAACAGGCGATACCCCTGGGACACGCGGCAGATAACTATCTCGATCGCACCGGAGTGCCTTTGGAGGGAGAGCCGATGGTGTCTTCGTTTGCTCCGGGACAAACGCCCCAGATGCGGGTCGTGCTAGAGGCTGATGGGGGCGTGAAGGCATTCCTAGAATCGTTAAATTAACGTCAGTTTTGAATTGTTATATCCGGTTCTGTTCGGGTTGGGAACGGGGAATGGGGAATAGGGAATGGGAAATAGATTTTGGGTGTACCTCATAAGAGGCGAGAATTGCTATAAATACTATTTAACAAGAAAATATTATTTAGTTTTCATCGCACCTTTACTGAAAGATATAAAGATGTGATGTATGTCGATTTAGTTTTAAAATCGCATTTCTTAATGTAGTTTTTAGCAATTTGGCTGAAAAATTCGCGCTAACTTTACAGATCGACTGAGTCATGAAGTTGCTCGAAATAGAGCGCGCCAGATATAGGTACAGTCTTCTACACGAAGTATAAAATTGCCGTGATATCGATCGCATTCATTGGCAATATCGCCATCGAATCTAGGGAAATGCTACACCTGAAATAGGCCCTTAATCAGGAGAGAAGAGAATGGAATTTTTAGCATTTATATTTTCATTTGGAGCTGAGGAATCGAGTACGATTCCCTCTTCAGAAAAGCCCAAACCCAAGCCGTCCGATAGTCTTAAAATTGCTGAAGCATCATTGATGTTGGCATCAACCGATCGAAATATCAGCGATGACGATCGCCAGAAGCTCGATCGTGCCCTCGAAGCCTTAAACACATAAAACTCGATCGTCCGATTCGACTCCCACCATCTAATCCTAGATTCGATACTCTCCCGTTAATATTGGGGGAGTGTCGCCACAAATTTCATCCCAGATGTCTATTACTGATTACTGATTACTTCCTATTCATGCGGTGTGCGCTCTTTTTGCACTCGCGATATGGTGAGCGAGTAGACTTATCCCCCATTCCCCATTCCCCATTCCCCATTCCCCCGTGCGGTCAGGTTTTGGATCGACAAGTTGCACATGGCGTTATTCCTTCTTCCCCAACAACCAATACGTCGTCATTTGACCCTTTCCTTTGACTGAAACCAGCCCTCGCTTTTCCATGTGATAAGAATCTTTCAATCGTTCGTAAGTGGCTTCTGTCACCTGAATCTGTCCCGGTTCTCCAGAGGATTCCATTCGAGAGGCAACGTTAACCGCATCTCCCCACAAATCGTAGATAAATTTCTTCGTTCCGATTACCCCGGCAACCACAACGCCCGAATTAATGCCGATCCGAATTTGGAACGATTCCCCATGCTCGAATTGCAGGTGGTCGACAACGGTTTGCATCGCAAGTGCCATATCGGCGATCGCTTCGGCATGGTCTTGTTTCGGTTCGGGTAATCCAGCCGCTACCATATACGCATCGCCAATGGTTTTAATTTTCTCCAATCCCAAAAATTCTGCTAAATCGTCAAAATTCGAGAAAATTTGATTGAGTAAATTCACCAATTCGATGGGAGACAAACGAGCGGAAAGGGGCGTAAACCCAACGATATCGGCAAATAAAATCGTCACCTCATCGAAGTGTTCGGCAATGCAACCTTGCTTCTGTTTGAGTTTCTCGGCGATGAGTTCGGGCAGAATATTGAGGAGCAAGCTTTCCGATTTTTCTTGTTCGGCCCGCAAAGCTTCTTCCGCATCGTGGCGTGCTTGAGAAATCGCCATCGCCTCGCCGATGAGTTTGAGGAGTTGCAGGTTTTCTTGCAGCCATTGGGTGCAACTGCGCACGGTTTCGAGTACGATCGAACCCGATAATTTACCGGAATACAGCATAGGAACGCAGGCAAAAGATTGAGTATGCGCCCGTTCCATCGCCGCTTTTTCCGCAGCGGCTTCCGGAGGCAAATCGTCGAGGCGATCGAGTTTGACGATCTGACCTAGATGGTACTGCTCGTTGAGCCATTGAAACGTACCCACCGGCACGTTCTGCAGGTCTTTACCCCGAGGTTCGATCCCTTGCGCGTACCACTCGTGACTGATGCCATAATGGCTTTTGTCTGGGTTAAAACTGACGACATAGGCGCGATCGCTCTGGGTAAACTTGCCGATGGCTTGCAAGCTCATCTCGATCGCCGTATCGAAATCGAGATTGAGCAGATATCGCGATATCAGACTCAGGAAGCGATCGCGAGCAGCCTGTCGTTTGAGGGCCTCTTCGGCTTGCTTGCGTTGGGTAATATTATCGATCGCCCCTAAAATCCCGATCGTATTTCCCTCGGCATCGTGAATGGGAAGCTTATCGATCTCCAACCAAATGATTTCCCCCGTATCATCGGGTTTGAGCTTCGTGGTGATTTGATGTTTCGGTTCGCCAGTTTCGATAATTTGCCGATCTTCTGCGCGCAAGGCATCAGCAACTTCCCGCGTCGAGAGCAGATCGTAATCGGTTTTGCCCACCACCGCTTCGGGATCGTCGAGATGAGCCGCCTCAGCCCAACTGCGATTGCATCCTCGAAACACTAAACTGGTATCCTTCCAAAAAACCTGTTGGGGAATATTATCGAGAATCACCCGTAAAAAGGTTTCCTTTTCTTGCAACGATGCCGTGCGTTCCTCCACCTGTTGTTCGAGATGGGCGTTGAGCTTCTCTAGAGCGGAAAACGATTGACTCAACTGAGTCGCCATTTGGTGAAACGAGTCGCCCAACACTTTGAGTTCGTTAATTTGCACCCGACTGAGACTCTCGGATTCGATGGGGGTATTAAAGTTCCCGCAGGCGATGCGAGAACTGGCTTTTCCCAGTTGTAGAATCGGCTGGACGATCCAGCGTGCCGTGGCAATGCCGATCGCTGTCGCCAAGACCAACGCCAGAAAACACAATCCGATGGTGGTGCGGGTATTTTTTTGAATCTCGGCCATGAAGTCCGATTCGGGAACGATGACGACCACGGACCAATCCAAACCGTATCGATCGCCATAGCGAGTGACTCGCACGAATTGCGATCGACGGTTCCAAACCACCGTCATTTGCCGCGCCGATGCAATTTCGCTAAGTTTGCCGAACTCTTGTTGTAACTGCTTCACCACCTGGGCGATGGACGTATTGTCGCGATCGAGAACGTTGATGCGTTGGAGTCGCGCGCCGGTCAAAACAAACGGTTCCTCCACCGTCGAACTGGCCACCAAATTCCCATTGGGTTCCAAAATATAAGCCTCTCCCCCCGGACTAATATTCAAACGCTCTAAAAACTCGCCGATTTGGGAGAGAGAAACATCCACAAAAAAAACCCCCCCTGGGGTATCTCCAGTACCGGCAACGGGATGAACGGCCGTTAAATCCAGCCGCTTGGTCGTCGCCGATACGTCAATATCCGTCCAAATTGGGAGATTGGCTTTCCTGGCACTTTGATACCACTGGCGCTGGCGGGGATCGTAGTTCGGTGTTTCGGCAATTTTCTCGCTAAAAATAGGCGAACCCTGAATTGAAGCGCGATATCGCCGCAAAGTGCCCCCCTCGGAGGGTTTATCTGGTGACGGTTGGGCGAGGACGATGTAGTTTTGGGCGCGGTTGGCGCCAACTAACTCCCCTCGATCGGTGGCCATGGCGATCGTTCCAATGCGATCGGACCACAGACCCTGCCGCCAAAATTGGTACAGCAGCTCTGTTTTATTCCCCGCACTTAAATCCCCCTGACGGTATGCTTCTGCATTCACTTGATTGATCGTGTGGGGGATTTCGAGATAATCGTCGAGGTGAACTTCGATCGAATCTCCCATTTTTTCCATCAGTTGACCGGCCAGATCGTTAACTGCCCGGTGACCGTTTCGGAAGGAAAGATATCCCACCAATCCTACCGCTGCAAAGATTTGCACCACAAAGGGAACGATAAGGATCGCTCGCAGGGGGACTCGACCGGAAAGACGCAAAACCGAGCGCGCGATCGTAGGGACAACCATCAATGCACCTCCCAGACAGACCCGAAACTCTTATCTTACAACGCTTTGGGGCTTTGGGGGCAGAGGGGCTTTGGAGGCTTCGGGAGTCGGGGGGAGAGGGGGGAGACAAGGGAGATGAATTTTCCCCACACCCTACACCCCACACCCCATTCCCATCTCCCCTACTGGGCGTAGACTTTCTGATAGTATTCCCGGTACTCGGAAGATAGGAGGGGTTTCCACCAGTATTCGTGACCCAGATACCACTCGACGGTTTTGCGCAATCCTTCTTCTACCGTCACCGAAGGACTCCACCCCAACTCCGTTTGTAGCTTGCCAGAGTTGATGGCGTAGCGGCGATCGTGTCCCGGTCGATCTTTAACGAAGGTAATCAGTTGCTCGCTCGGACGCACGGGTAAATCTGGAGCGAGTTCGTCCATCAGCTGGCACAACATCTTCACCAGATCGATGTTCTTTACTTCGTTATTGCCACCCACATTGTAGGTTTCGCCAGGGGTACCTTTGTGAATGACCGTATCGATCGCGCTGCAATGATCGCGCACGTAAAGCCAATCGCGAATATTCTGGCCGTCTCCGTAAACTGGTAGCGGTTTGCCCAACAAGATGTTGATACACATCAGGGGAATAAGTTTTTCGGGGAAGTGATAGGGACCGTAATTATTCGAGCAATTGGTAATAATGGTGGGAATGCCGTAGGTATGGAAATAGGCGCGAGCCAGATGATCGCTCCCAGCTTTTGAGGCGGAATAAGGGCTATTGGGGGCGTACGGGGTGGTTTCGCTGAAGGCGGGATCGTCAGCGCTCAAGCTACCATACACTTCGTCGGTGGAAACGTGGAGAAATAGACCTTCCGTTTTGGCTTCGAGTAGGTGCGGATAGTATTTGCGAAAGGCTTCGAGGAGGGTAAACGTGCCGACGACGTTGGTTTTAATGAAGGCATCGGGACCGAGAATCGAGCGATCGACGTGGGATTCAGCCGCAAAATGTGCAACGGTATCGATAGCTTCTTCTTTAAGTAGTGCGTCGATGAAGGGGCGATCGCAAATATTGCCCTGGACGAAGCGAAAGTTTTCCGTTCCTTCCAAGTCGGCGAGGGTGGCGCGATTGCCGGCATAGGTGAGGGCATCGAGGACGACGACCCGATCTTCACGATAGCGATCGCTCCAGTGGTAGGCGAAGTTCGAGCCGATGAATCCAGCTCCTCCAGTAATTAAAATCCGACGCGGTTGCCGTTGGTTGCTATTTTGCTCGTTGGGCATTCTGATTTATTCCCATCACAGTCAACTTGTTCCAAGATAGCGCTAAAAATCATCAACGGTGGGGAGTCTATATTTACCCCTTCCTGAAGCGACAACTATTTTCGATGGGTTGGTGACGATCGAGCTTGGACGGTGAGGGATGATTAGATCTAATAACGTCAGTTTGGCTGAAGTCGCCTCACCGGGATGCATACTCTCTATGACGTTCGAGCTGTCGACAAGTAGATGGGAAGCGAGGGTACAACACTCGAATACATCTTCTCCCAGGGAAGGAAAGTACTCCATTGCCTCTTTCCCATTCCCCACCCTCGCCGGAAACAGTCTTATCCAAAACTGAGGTTGATAGTAGGATGATTATCATTCACATTAAAATAAAGCGGACTGCTCGGGAGTTAATGATGCTCGATCGCAAGGGATTTCAAGGTAATCTCAGTTTTCGTGGTGCGGCGATCGCCATGACTCTGGGTCTGGTCAGTTGTTCCGGAGGAAATCCAACCCTGGAAGCCACGAGTGAGACTACCACATCGGGTCTACCGGAGGTGGTGGTTTCCAGCAGCATTTTGTGTGATTTCACCCAACAAATTGCCGGAAACACGATCGCCTTGAACTGTTTGATGGAGGCAGATCGAGACCCCCACACCTATCAAACGACACCCTCCGATCTCCAAGCAATGGAAACGGCCGCTTTGATTCTGTACGACGGCTATGGCTTGGTTCCGACTATTGAAGACTTGGTCGAGAAGATCGAAACATCCGCACCTAAAGTTGCCGTTTACGAGACCGCCGTGCCCGATCCCATTTTGGCGGAGCATCATCACCACGACAGCGAACATCATGACGGCGAACATCACGACGGCGAACATCACGACGGCGAACATCACGATGGCGAAGACAAGAAAGAAGCTCGCAACGAAGAACTCGAACCCGATCCCCACGTTTGGCACGATGTCAGTCATGCCGGTGCGATCGTCACAGAAATTTTGTCACAACTCGCCCGAGTCAATCCCGAACAAACGTCATTCTACGCTGAGAATGCCACGCAATTACAAGGGGAATTGGACGCTCTCGATACCTGGGTTCGAGAACAAGTGGCGACGATTCCAGAGGCACAGAGAACCTTGGTAACGACTCACGATGCGTTCAATTACTATATCCAAGCTTACGGTTTTCAAAGTTCCACCGCTCTCCAAGGGATGAGTACTGAAGAACAACCCACTGCCACACGGGTTAAAGAATTAGTGGAAAAGATAGAAGAAAGCAAAGTGCCGACGATTTTTGCGGAAGTCAGTAGTAACAGTCGAGCGCTCGAGACGGTTGCTCGGGAAGCAGGGGTTCAAGTTGCACCCCAAAAATTACTGACGGGGAGTTTGGGAGCATCCGGTAGCGACGCTGACACCTATACTGGGTTTATCGCATCGAATACTTGCGCGATCGTCAATGGATTGGGGGGCGAGTGTACGCCTTTTCAATCTGGCCAATCACCGATTTCCAACTGATGAAAAATCCCAGGGATTTAGCGGGAATGTCAGGATGGTCTCTTTCTATCTTCACGGCGAAAAATGACACGGGTATGGGGGCTCGCCCCCTGGCGAGCTTTCCGTTTACACCCAAAAGTCAGACTTAGACCTGTATTCTTTCATTTTTTATTTAACGGTATTAGTCATACTATCGAACACTTTAAACAAATATAACGATTGGGAAATTTAACGTCAATTCCCTAAAGATCGATACCGACTTCAAGAAATTAAAAGCGGTCGAAAGCGCTCGATTGAGTCGCCCGATATCCTTTGTTGGCAAGGTTTTCAGTTGTTTTTTTGTCTATCGAACTCGAGGGCAATTCTGATAGTCTATGGCAATAGATTACAGCTTATTTTAGACAAATCATCGGTTGAAATTCTCAGCTCGATCGCTTGAATTCAATCACTGACGGCTACAATTTTTCTGAGTAGATAAGGAATATTTCTTATCTACTTAAATATAAAGAAAATCTAAAATTAACAATCGAGACGATCGAAAAGAGGATATATATTGATACATGGATAAAGAAAATTCCAATAAGTTGGCGTCCAAACGTAGAAAGTCAAGCACCTAGTTAGAATCAAAACTGTAAGATTGGATACAGATATCCAAAGTCTACAAGTCCAATGTTTTTGAAGGTCAAAACGCAAACCATACGCTTCGGCGACGGGCCGAATTGACAAAACGCTGGTACAGCTTAAATGTCAGTATTTTGGGGTCGATCGTCAATCCCACCCAAGTTCTAGAAACAAAGGCCCATAGGGTCGGATTGCATCACCGAAACCGAACCTAAAAACCGAATGTTTATCAGTCAAATCGGATGTCGCTCGCGCTCTCTCTATCGATTAAGATTCTTAGATAGGTGCGATCGACGTTACTTGAGAATTCTCTTTTGACAAAACTGAAACAAGTTTATATTCACCACGAAACAAGGACAATGCTGTCAAAAAATCGAGGAAAGATTGCATTGATTTCCGTTCATGGCGACCCCGCCGCGAACATTGGAAAAGAAGAAGCAGGTGGGCAAAACGTTTACGTCCGACAAGTGGGTACGGAGCTAGCGCGTCAAGGCTGGCAAGTCGATATGTTCACTCGCCGCACCAGTGCCGAGCAAGCCGAGATCGTCGAACATATTACCGGATGTCGCACCATTCGTCTAACAGCCGGACCGCAAGCGTTTGTGGAGCGAGATCGGTTATTTGAGTACTTGCCCGAATTCGTGAATGCGTTTCTTGATTTTCAAGCGCTCAACAACACCATTTATCCCGTTGTGCATACCAACTACTGGTTGTCTGCGTGGGTGGGGATGGAATTGCGCCAACACCAGCTCATCAAGCTCGTCCACACTTACCACTCCTTGGGGGCGGTGAAATATAAATCGGTGGAGAACGTTCCCCCGATTGCCAGCACTCGCTTGCAAGTGGAAAAAAACTGTTTGGAAACCGCCGATGCGATCGTTGCCACTTCTCCTCAAGAACGAGACCACATGCGATCGCTCGTCTCCGAAAAAGGGCACATTGAAGTGATTCCCTGCGGCACCGACATCGAAAGGTTCGGGTCGATCGATCGCGCGGCAGCCCGACAGAAACTCCATCTCGACCCCGAGGCGAAAATCGTCTTCTACGCCGGTCGTTTCGACCCCCGTAAAGGCATCGAAACCCTAGTTCGAGCGGTGGGTCGCTCGGAGGTTCGTCAGTCTGACAGTCTGCAACTGATTATCGCTGGAGGCAGTCGCCCCGGACATAAAGACGGTCGAGAGCGCGATCGGATCGAAGGCATCGTGACCCAACTCGGTTTAGAGAAGCAGACCACCTTTGCCGGTCGCCTCGACCACGGGCAACTGTCTACCTACTACGCCGCCGCAGATGTCTGCGTCGTTCCCAGCCACTACGAACCCTTTGGGTTGGTGGCTATCGAAGCGATGGCCAGCGCCACCCCGGTGATTGCCAGCGATGTCGGGGGATTGAAGTTCAGCGTCGCCGATGGAGAGACTGGATTCCTGGTTCCCCCCAAAGATGAAGCTGCCTTTGCTAAGGCGATCGATCGCGTTCTGCAAAACCAGATGTGGCGCGAACGGATGAGCCAGGCTGCTCGCCGACGGGTGGAAACCCACTTTAGCTGGGATGGGGTCGCTCAACAACTCGACGAGTTGTACGTGGGTCAAATCGACAGTCTCACCCAAGCGTTTTTCTCCAACAATGCCGTCAGCCAATTTCGCTCGCCCATTGGGTCTGCGAAGCCGGGTCAAAATCCAGTACTCCAGCATGCGAGTTTCGATCGGTAGAGATTTGTCGGAGTCGTGACCCCGTGCCTACCCCAAACGATCTGGGGACATAGTCAAGAAGGACACGCCCGATCCAACTGTCTTCCCTCAAACGACTAAGCGCTCTATCCTCAGGATAGAGCGCTCGATTATCTAAAAAAAGAGCAAGTCAAAACTCTCTCGTTTTAACTGTGGGAACCGTCTCTGGCACCGAGGGCGATCGACGCCTCCTTTTGAGCGGTGGTTAACCCCTCAATATTGGTAATGTCCGTATTTTCGTAGGGACGGGGCGGCTTGAGCACTTCAAAACATTCACCCGCGTCAACCTTCCAAAGCCGAATGGTATCGTCTTCGCTGCCACTGGCGAGTGTTTGACCATCGGGACTAAATGCAACGGAAACCACCGCCCCATTGTGACCCGAGAGTGTCGTGCAGGTTGCAGGAACTTGACTGACATCCCAGAGTTTAATGGTGCGATCGTAACTGCCACTGGCGATGAGTTGGCGATCGGGAAAATCAGGATGGAATGCTACTGCCCGCACCCAATCCGCGTGAGCATTCTCTTGCCGTCCCAGGGGAGCAAGACATCGTCCGGTTTCAATTTCACACAGTCGGACGGTTTTGTCGTGACTGCCGCTGACAACCCAGCGACCATCTGAACTCAAGTCCACTGCTCGGACAGGCTCTTGATGTTCCTCGATCGAGAGAAGACACTTGCGAGTTTCGACATCCCAAATCTTGACGGTTTTGTCATCGCTGGCACTCGCAAGTCGTAACGTTTGGCTATCTTCATGCCATCCAAAAGCTAAGGCTTGAATCCAGTCTTCATGCTTGAGTTTCGGTTTCTGGCTATCAAAATTTTCCAGATCGTGCAGCCAGATCGCGCAATCGTCACCACCACTGGCGATGAGCCGCAAATTGGGGGAACAGGCAACTGCGCGCACCCAACTGATATGCTGGCGAAGGATTGTAAAGATCTTTCGATCGCAGACATTCCAAACTTTGACGGTTTTGTCATCACTTCCACTCACCACGTAGCGACCATCACGGGTAAAGCCAACCGACCAGACTCGGCCCTGGTGTCCGTATAGACTTTTATACTTTTGGCTGGCGAGATCCCATAACCGAACTGTGCCATCGTCACTGGCGATTGCTAACTGCTGGCTGTCCGGGCTAAAGGCCACCGAACGCACCTGTGAGGTATAGCCTTGAATCGTTTTCCAGCAATTCCCAGTTTGGACATCCCAGGTTTTCAGGGTTTGGTCGCCACCCGCACTAAAGAGATACTCACTCTCAGTATCAAATACTACAGCCCAGACTCGACCTTGATGACCGGAAAAAGTATTTAGATAGCGAACTGTGCAGCTATCCCATATTTTGACGGCACAATCTTCACCGCTACTGGCTATATTTTTACCATCTCGGCTAAAGGCGATCGAACGAATCCAATCGGTATGGCATAATTCCGATCGATTCATCAACTGACCCGTCGAAACGTTCCAAAGCCTGATGTATCCATCATCGCCTCCAGTGGCAAGAATTCGATCGTCGGGACTTAAGGCAATTGCCCGTAACTTACCTTGGCAGTCATCTTGAAACGTTTGGGGTTGACTAAATTGGGCATAACTATCGGTCGAATCGATCGCGTGAACGGCGATTTGCCCCTTTTCGCTGGCACTGACCAAAAACTTGCCATCAGAACTAAAGGCTAAAGCGCGAATTTTGTCGTTTGGGAGAACATATCTGGCGATCGAGCGGCGCGATCGAATATTCCACAGGATAACGTGACCATCATCACCCGCACTGGCGAGTAAGTTATTGTCGATCGGACTAAAGGTAACAGCACGCAGGCGATGGCTATGACTGCCTCTGAACGGAAATGCATGATTGTCCTTCACATTCCAAACATAAACAAACCGATCTTCTCCACCACTGGCTACAAAAGCACCATCAGCACTGACCGATACAAACCTCACCCAGTGAGAATGAGCGTGGTGAATCAGGTGAGGTTCTAGTTCCCCTTCGGTTACTTGCCAGACATAAACTTTGCCACTGGTATCTCCAGCCGCGAGAATTTTCCCATCGCGACTTAGAGACATCGACAGCAAGCCATCGCAAGAGGCTAAAACCACCGATTTAGAAAGATTCGCATTGGATAAATTGACATCATGCAACATGGCTGCGGTTAAGTCTGCTTGCCAGATACATAACCCAGAGAAATCTAAACCCTGAAGTACGGGTTTGTGTTCGGTACATTCTTGCTTTTCCGTACAGACTTGTTTTTTAATGAGGAGGAGTAAATTGAAGAGGTTTCCCGCAGCATATCCAGGTTGATGAATAAGTTGTTGGCAGCAAATGTTTAAAAGCTCTCTAATTCGACTCTCGATGGCAATCAGACCTCCAAATTTGGATCGAAGACGATCGAGAAGGCGCTGAAGTACCAACTGAATTTGTTTTTCTCGAATGTATTCCTTACCAGTGACTTTGATGAGCGGGTAACGATTGAGGGAACTGACATCTCCATCGACAAAGCCATCATAAAATTTATCGATGAGTTTCGTGGTCATAAATCGGAGGACAATTTCCGGCAACTCCCATCGGTCGTCCTGTTGATGAACCAGAGAAGAATACCTGAGCGATTTTAGGGCTTCCATCAATCGACCTCGGCGACCGACTTCGGCTGCCATATCCTCATCGTAGAGACACATTCCCGTGACCGGCTCGCGGTTAATTGCCAGCCAGTGAAGAGTCGATTTCTCTAAAGGTGAAAGAATTTGGAAATGTTCTTCTAAAAGATTCCAAGTTCCGTTCACATCAAATAAGTCTCGCTTTAAAAATTGTGCGACAGTGCTCGTATTAATATTCAATTTCAATTGCTGCAACCACCAAGGATGACCCATATAAATCTGGGCAAGTTGCGTCATTTCACTTTCATTGGCTTGCAGTCCTTCACGATTTAAAAGTGCGATCGCTTCGGTTTGGTTTAATCCTTTCAAGTGAAATAATCGTGCAGCCCGATTCTCACCAGAATATCCTAAGCTGTCGTGAGGTGGTTGGCGACCGATCGCGATCCAGCAGCTTTGGTGGGGGCGATACTGAAGCTGGCAAAAGAGTTCTTCATAGTCTCGATATTCAAGCTGATACCGACCAAATATTTCTCCTTCTTGAAAAAGCTTATCGATTCGTCTCAAGACGACTAGATATCGATGGGTTTCCAAGAAATCAACGAGCTTAGAGATTTTATCGCTGAGGCGTTCTTCTTGCAAAATGTAAGCAGCATCAGACCAGGTTTTGACAATTCGCTCTAAAAGTTTTTCGACAGTCAGTACGCCACCTTTAAAATCGACCCAGATTCCCCCTTCAAAATCACTATTCTTTCGCGCTTCGCGATAAAGTTTTGAAATAATACCCGTTTTGCCAATTTTTCCCAATCCATAAACTGATAAAACCTGGCAGGGTTCTTGAAAAATCCACCGTCTGAGAATAGTTAATTCTTCTTCGCGATCGGGAGTGGTTAGCGGTCGAGGATGGCGATCCCAATGAACTCTTGATGGTTCTGAGTTCGATGCAGATGCATCGGTATCGGATTGGGAAATTTCTTCAACCTCAAAATCTAAAAGCTCAGCCAATTCGATAAAATTAAATCGATCGACCCGATCGCCTTTCAAGAACTTACTAACCGTCGCACGCGACACTCCAGCTCGCTCGGCTAAATCGATTTGGCGAGCAAACTTTCGCCTTGATACTGCTTTTACTTCCGCAATACACTCGGGTTTTAATCGGAGCGATCGACTCATCCGTGAAACCTCTCTAGAAACTTGTTTCACAGTTTAGCGGCTTTCAATCGTGTTTCTTCGTTCTTTAACTTAACTCAGACAAAACAGACAAAATTGACACTTGTTATGACACGACCTAACTTAGCACCTTGACAAGCACCATTCATCATGGAGTTTAAGGCGCGGCAGAAATCTCCGATCGAAATATTTGCCACGCGGTCATTTACTACGGAAAATTTACTGATGTTTACGATTCATTCGACCCATTCTACTGACGATCGATCCCGATGGATTCTATGCTCGTATTGCAACGCTTCTGGGGAACCACACCAGTTACGGTATAGTCAAAACCCCCAAGGTTTTCACTTAGAAAGGGCAGCGCCTCCAAAGACTCAAATCTTGTTTGAGGCTCCTCCCAATACTGAGATCGAAGTATACACCTGGAAAGGGCAACAGCGTATATTTTTAGCAGCGATTCCTTGCCTCCATCTCCAGGTTCTGGAGAATAGCAACTGCCATATTAGTTAGGACACTGCATGAAATTGGGCAGAGGGGGCAGAGGAAGAGGGAAAAAGTGTACGCCCAGCATTTTTGGTGTGCTAACCAGACTGGCGACTGCTATACGACTGCTATGCAATTTAAATGCGTGACAGCCTACTTTTGCCGCGACACTGCCGATTCGATCGTGCGACGCACCCAACCCGGCAGTCCCCGCAGCGTCCAGTACGTGCGACGGTAGACGCGCACCCAGGTAAACCGGAGTACCGGTCCGATGCAGCGCAGTTTTTCCCCCAGAGAAATGGGTGCCGATCGCAACACGGAAAATAAAGAGGTTGCCATGCGAATGTGAGGATCGTGCAACTCTTTGTAGCGAGTGGGATGGTAGCGTTTGTGAACCTCTTCCCAGTTAATTTCCTGGATGGGTTCCCGGCGACGGTGGGCCAAACAAGCCGGAACGTGAGTCCAGGGACCGAACAAGCTCAGTTCCATCGCCAGAACCTGGTCTGTATTCGGTAAAATTTGCAGCCGATGGGTGGCGAGCAATATGTCCCGACGCATCATCGTATAGATCGGGTCGAGGGTGTAGTGACCGGCGGTCATAAACCATCCCATGCGCTGGAATCGGACGTGAGGGCTTGGAGAATCGAGACGTTCTCCTCGATATTCAGAATAGTCCCGTTTTCCGTCATCGTGAATGTGGTCTTGGTAGGTAGTAACGCCGACAAATTCCGGTTGGGTTTCGAGGGCTTCGACGCAGCGGCGGGTGTATTCCGGTTCGAGCCAGTCATCGGCACCAAGCCAACGAAAATACTTGCCTCGGGCGAGTTCGAGGACGCGATTGAAGTTGGCGATTTGACCGAGATTTTCCCGGTTGCGATAGTAACGGACGCACAAACCGCGACGGACGTACTCTTCGCAAATATCTTCGGTGCGATCGGTCGAACCGTTATCGCTCACGACCACTTCGATCGCCTGCAAGTCTTGAGCCAGAAGAGAATCGAAAAGCCGCGACAGATATTTTTCGGCATTGTAAACCGGCAGTCCGAAACTGACCACCGGCGGTTCGGTGTTTTGAGCTAGGGTCGATAAAACTTGGGAATTGGCAGCAGAATTAGACATGGTTTTTCTCGTGATAGACCAGAGAGGCTGTCGGGGTTAGGGAGAGAGGGGGGAGACAAGGGAGACAAGGGGGACAAGGGAGATTAATTTTCCCAAAACTCCACACCCCGTTCCCCATTCCCTTTTCGGAATTCCGTTGGCGTAGCCTGCGCTCTGCGCATATTCCGAATTCCGAATTCCCCACACCCCATCTCCTTACCGACTCGATCGAGCGAAGACGCTATTTTGCCAGAAGTCGCCCAGTAACTTGGGGGGGTCGGTGTCGGGTTTGCCCTGCAAGACGCGGCGACACCGCCAGAGGACGAAACCGAGCAGCCAAACACTATCGGCAACGGCGGCGTACCACCAACCGTGGTTTTTGACGAAGTAGCGCTGTCGAGACTCGAACCGATATTTGGGCAGGCGTTTGGGGCGATCGTTTTCGTCGTAGGTATAGCCGGTACTTTGGCCGCCGATGTGTTTGACGAGACTTTGGGGAACGTACCAACAGGACCAACCCCCGCGCCGAGTCCGCAGGCAGAAATCTGTTTCTTCGTAGTAGAGAAAGTACCCATCGTCCATTAATCCTACGGACTCGAAGACTTGGCGGCGAACGATGAAACAGGCACCGGGAACCCAATCGGTTTGCTCCGGTTCGTCGGACATCTGACGGAGAACGGCCCATTTGGAGAGCAGTTTGGAGACAATTCCCAGGCGCAATCCGGCATCGAATTCGCTGCAAATGTTGGGAAAGCCGAAGGTCACGTGCCAGGGTTTGCCGTCGTTTTTTTCAAAGGCGCTACCGGCGATTCCCGCATCGGGGTGACTTTCCATGAATTCGACTAAGGCCGCTAACGCACCGGGACGGACGATCGTATCGGGGTTGAGGACGAGAAAATAGTCGGGAGGGTGGGCAGATTCGAGGGCGGGACGAATACCGGCGTTGTTGCCAAAGGCGTAACCCCCATTTTTGGGCGATCGCACCAGGGACACCCACTCGTCCCAGGCGTTTGTTTCGATGGCTGTGGCAATGCGATCGGCCGAATCGTCCCCGGAGTTATTATCCACCACGACGGCGCGAGTGCCGGGTAAGGCGCGCACTTCTGAAGCGAGGGAACGCAGACATTCAATGGTGAGGTGGGCGGTGCGGTAGTTGACGATAACCACCAACATCGAAGTCAGGGTTGGGGGCGAAGCGTCTGAATGGGTTTGGGTTGAAGTAAAGGCAGTCATGGGTTCTAGGCAATGGACAATGATGAAAAGGGTGAAAGGGGAAAGGGGGAGAAATGGAATAGTCTTTTGATTTCTGGGGAGGTCTATCCTAAATTAGGAGTCGTAGCCGAAGTTTTCTAAGTTGATGCCGATGAGTTGGCTGGTGCGCTGGTTGCTTTGAATAAAGGAATCTCCGACGGCTTCGGCGATCGTTTGTTTGAAATCGGCTTCGGCGCGATCGTGATATTTTTGAGGCAGAAATTCTTCGACGAGGGTTGAGAGTTTGTAGCCAAAGCGCCAGACAAAACCGTGGAAAGAGTTCATCTGTTCTGGGGGAGTGCAGAAGTTGTTGATTTTTTGGCGAAAGGCGAGGGTTCCCCCTTTTAAGCCGACGTTACGAGCCACTTTCTGATGGTCTGGATTTCCTTGGGAACCGGCAAACTCTAATACTTTTTGACTCACGTCTCGGCTGCTAATTTTCAGGAGTTCAAAGGGTAAAACGAGAACGTTTTCTGCGCCAAAGAGCATTTGGTAGTAGTTAATCAATAAGTCGTATTGAAAATAATCCAATCGACAAATCGGTCCGATGCCCGGTTGGCGCGTGGCATCGAGTCCTAAAAATCGTTCGATCGTTGCGGCATGTCCCGATCGAATATATTGTCGGTATGAGGAGAAAATCGCCGCTTTTTGCTCGCGAATGAAGATTAGAATTCGGGCTTCTGGAAACACTGCGTGAAGGCGATCTGCGACTTTTTTACCCCAATATTTCGCTAGCATTTGATTCCCGGTAAATAACTCTTCGGATAAAACGGGAATCAAATTTTTTTGCGCTGATTCTTCTAAACCGACTTCAAAAAATTGTCGAACTTTTTCGGAGGTAAAAGAGAAGGGATTCGATTCAACTAAGTTATCGATCGCACCGTATGATGGTAGTCCCCACGGTGCATAGAATCCAGAGTTTTGGTCTTTAAAAATGACCTGTTGCAACCAGGTTGATGCGGCTTTGGGGTATCCGATATGAATGAGAGGGCGAACTCTGGTGGGGGTTTTAATCTGGCGAGATTGTTGAGGAATATCGATCGATTGAATAGAAGTCATAGATTTAATTTCCGTACAATGTTGAGATGAAAATTAGAGTGTCAGTCAATCCATGAAAATCGAATCGAGCGGGAAAGATTTGAGTTGAGACGAAAATTGAAAGGCTTAGACTCGTGCCGCTGCGCGGAATTAAAAATGCTGAATATACATAGCTTTCACGGGTTTAAGACTCGGTCGTTATTTCTGCCGCGCTGCACTAGTAGTCAAACTCTGAAAGATTCATGTCAATGAGTTTACTGGTGTGGCGATTGCTTCGATCGAAATAATGACCCACGGCTGTATCGATACAGTCTTTGAGATAAGCTTCGGCGCGATCGTGAATGGTTTGAGGAACGATGCGATCGAATGTCGTAGAAATTTTTTGGGCAACTCGCCAATTTAGGGGGAGTTTGCCGCCACCAAAGTCATCAGATTGAAAAAAGTAGTTGAGTTTGCGACGAAGTTCTACCGTTGCACCTTTGAATCCAACATTGTGTGCTTTTCGATCGGCATTTGGGATGATATCTAAGCCAGAAAATTCGCTGAGTTTGTGTAAAAATAATCCTCGATCGCGCTTTAATAACTCAAAAGGCAAAACGAATACATTTTTTTTGCCAAATAATTCTTGGTAGTAGGAAATCAATAAATCGTATTCGAGAAAATCTAAACGACAGAGCGCTCCAAATCCCCGTCGGCGTTTTTCCAGACCGATAAATCGCTCGATGGTGGTAATGCCACCCATTTTGATGTGTTCGCGATAGGATGATAAGATCATCGACTTTTGTTCGCGAATGAGGATAAAAATGCGCGCTTCGGGTAAAACTTGATGAAGGCGATCGGCCACTTCTTTTCCCCAATATCGACCGCGAATTTGGCTACCCACTAAGGTTTCTTGGGATAACACCGGAACGAGATGGCGCCCAGTTGCCATTTTCAACCCCGGTTCAAATGCTCGTCGCGCCGCTTCCGCCGAAAAGCGAAACTCATTCGCTAGAACAAATTGTTCTGTCGCTTCACCCGATGGTAAACCCCAAGGGGCATAAAATCCATTTTTTTCATCATTAAAGATGGTTTGCTGCAACCAAGTTGATGCTGTTTTGGGATAGCCGATATGAACCAGCGGTTGTGCGAATTGAGTCGAATCGAATGACTTTTGTAAAGTAGAAGAGAGCCTGGGCATAGTTTTGGCAGAAGTTAGGGCGATTAGATATTCGATACGGTGATTTTTGAGAGGAAAATCGTTTGTGTGAGATAACTAGATTCAGGGTTTAATCTTTATCGGTTTGTTCGTTCTTGGGACGGGGGTTTAACTTTGTGAATTGAGAGAAAATTGTCTATAAATTCACGCGGGTTTTTATTTTTAGCCCATGGGATACAAATCGATTCGAGATGCTGAATCCTTGCATATGTTTGACGAATCATGCGATCGCAACTGAAAGCCGATCGACACTCTAGGAATTTTGAATCCCCAGATTGGCATTTTGAACGATCGGAACGGCATTATTAACTGGAACCGAAAGAGATTGGGCGATCGCATTCACAAATCCTCCCTTTTCCAAATAATCGGTATACACCCGGCGAGCGTTCCCTACAATTCGCGCCATCTCTTCAGGACGTTCCAAGTAATAGCGACATTTCTCCTCCAAATCGGCAAAATCCCAACGAACCGGGACGTAAGTCTCGTTTTCGATAAAGATATTCGGCTGAGTATCCAGGTGCGCCATCGACGGCTTCACCAACAAACAGTCGTTGCAAATCGCATCGAAATCTCGCCAACAGGTTTCCCCCCAGCCAAAGGGACTAAATACGAGCCGACTGTGCTTGAGTTCCCGGAGATACTGGCTTTGGGGAATCAAACCCTCTTCCACGAATCGGGCACTCGCGGCGAGTTGGTAATCCGATGCTAGAGGTTCGAGGGCGGCGACGGCTGCCATGCGATACTGGCAGTACCATTCCTGCTGGCGCTTGGGGCCCAACGCCAAACGGCAGAACACGTCGATATTTTTGTGAGTCTTGTTTCGGGCGGGACGCTTAGGGAAAAAGCGGGGTTGGCGCAGGGCTTTGCGGAAGCGGCGGGCCGTTCCTAAGTTCCAACCGGAGGCAATACGATGTTCGTAAGCCACCGGAACCGCAGAACCGACAAACCATCCTCGCAGTTCGGCTCCCCACTGTCGGGCGATAAACTCCACGAACTCGCATCCACCGACGAAAGACTTTTGGTAATCTGCCACATTCTGCAACCGCTGTCGTTTCAAAAATCGATCGACATAGGGCAACACGCTAAAGTAGTTGCTGCTGGCTTGGGCGAAGGGATCGACGAAAATCAGTTGGCGGTTGGGAAATTCCTGTCGCAATGCCTGAAAGGTTCGCGTCACGACATCGGCATTTTCGCGCCAGGAGGGGAAGAAAAACACCACGTCCGAATCGTGTTGCAGACAAGCTTCCCCCATCTCGATGATATTTTTCGCCCGAACGTGCTGCACCGTTAAATCCCCTTGGCGACGCAGCAATCGGCGTTCGTCAGCAAAGGGTTCGTGTTGGGCGGCGGAAATGGGATCTGTGGTTAAACCGAGGAGTAGAGCTTTCATGGCGTTCGGGTGTGGGGTGTGGGGTGTGGGGTGTTGGGTGTGGGGTGTGGGGTGTGGGGGACCCGGAGAAAGATACGATCGAGCTCATTTCGTATATCTGTTCCCCATTCCCCATTCCCCATTCCCCAATCAGCGATTCGCGAGTAACTTGGCAACCTGGGCGACGTTGGGTTCTTGGAGCAAACTGGAGTGGTTGCCCGAAACGTCCCAGGCACGCACGCCTTTAGTGGTGCGTTTGTGCCAACCCAATAGGGAGTCGCTGGTGTAGGCAATGCCCGGTGCGTCTGCGTCTTCTCCCTCCGTGGCGCGGAACAGCAGCAGTTCGCCCTCGAAAATGCCTTGAGGTCGGTATTCGGCTTCGGCAAATTCGTAAACGGTGCGGATGGAGATATCGCGCAGGAAGCGGGGGAGGGGGAGGTTTTTATCCAGGTAGTAGCGGAACAGCTTGAGGCGGGTTTTATTAGCGAGTTTTTGCACTTTGCTCTGGCATTCGTAGACGACCAGGTTTTTCACCTTCGAGAAAGCGACAGATGCGATCGCACCGACCCGTTTCAGGGGGTTGGACTCCTCCCCGGCGGCGAAGATTTGCATGAATCGGTTCCGGCGTTCGGTCGTCGCCAAATCGATCCGAGGGGCTTCCACATCTAGGGAGTCGAGAAGGATAACCCGATCGACGGTTTCTCCCTGGGCTTGCAGTTGCAGGGCAATCTCGAAGGCGAGCACTCCCCCAGCGCACAAACCGCCGACATGATAGGGACCGTGGGGTTGGACTTCGCGCATTTTCTCGATGTAATGGGCGGCCATTTCCTCGATGCGGGTGTGGCGGATGGGGTGGTGTTCGTCACCGTGGGGCCGCAATCCGTAGACGGGACGATCGCTGCCTAGATGCCGTGCGAGGTTGAGATAGAGCATGGTTTCTCCATCGGCGTCGTGCACCAGGAACAGAGGCGGTTCGTCAGCCCCCACCTGAATCGGCACCAGGGAATCCCAACTCGCAGCGGGTTGGGTGGGTTCGAGAATTCGGGCGAGTCCTTCGAGGGTGGGGGCTTCAAAGAGGGTGGCTAGGGGCAAATCCCGATCGAACTCCTTGGCAATCCGATCGAACAAACTGACCGCGAGCAGGGAATGTCCCCCCAACTCGAAGAAGTTATCCCCCAAGCCGATGTCTCCGGTCAACCCCAGCACCTCCTGCCAGAGTTTTGCCAATTTTTGCTCCACGGGCGTCTGGGGCGGGACGAGGCTACCCTGACGGTTCCAGGAGGGGACGGGGAGGGCGCGACGATCGACTTTCCCGTTGGGGGTCAGGGGTAGGGCATCGAGCACGACGAAGGCATTCGCCGCCGGAACCATGTAGTCCGGGAGGGTGGCTTTCAGGTGGTTCTGCCACTCGATGGCATCGGGATGGCGATCGGGATCGGGAACGATATAGGCCACCAGGCGCTTGTCCCCCGGACTGTCTTCGCGGGCGAGAACGGTAACATCAACAATGCTCGGATGCTGACCGAGGACCGCTTCGATTTCCCCCAGTTCGATGCGGTAGCCGCGAATTTTCACTTGATGGTCGATGCGTCCGAGAAATTCGATGTTGCCGTCGGGGAGGTAGCGGGCGAGATCGCCGGTTTTGTACAACCGCGTACCGGGGTCGAAGGGATTGGCGATAAACCGTTGGGCGGTCAGTTCCGGACGGTTGAGATAGCCCCGGACGACCCCGACGCCGCCGACGTGCAGTTCGCCGGGAATGCCGATGGGAACCGGTTGCAAGTTGCGATCGAGCAGGTAGACTTTGGCGTTTTCGATCGGGCGGCCGATGGGGGGAGAAACGGTGCCATCGGTACATTTGGCGATCGTGGCGCAGACGGTGGCTTCCGTGGGACCGTAGGCGTTGAAGAAGCTGCGTCCGGGGGACCATTGGGCAACCAAATCCGGGGAACAGGCTTCCCCCGCGACGATAATCGATTTCAGGGGCAGGTCGGTGTCTGGTAGGACGGCCAGGGCGGAGGGGGGCAGGGTGACGTGGCTGACTTGATGCTTGCGG
This sequence comes from Zarconia sp., assembly GCF_057467645.1. NCBI lineage: Bacteria > Bacillati > Cyanobacteriota > Cyanophyceae > Oscillatoriales > Zarconia > Zarconia sp. Next base: position 98,991 of record NZ_JBRJXU010000076.1, on the reverse strand, counting down.
AAGGTTTCGAGCAAGTCCGGTCCCGGCATCAGCGCCGATTTGGGTTCGAGCACCAATCGCGCCCCAGCGGTCAGGGTCATCACCACCTCGGAAATGGAGGCATCGAAGCTGAAGGAGGCAAATTGCAACACCCGGCTATCGGCTTCCACCTCGAAGGCGCGACTTTGGGCTTGGGCGAGGTTGCACAATCCCCGATGGGGGACGAGAACGCCCTTGGGTTTGCCCGTCGAACCGGAGGTATAGATAACGTAGGCTAAATTCTCTGGGGTTGTTCGGGTTTCGAGATTGATGGGGGAGTGTTTGGCAATCTCGGGCCAGTCTGTGTCCAAACACACCACTTTGGCGTCGTGTTCTGGGAGTTGCGACACCAGCCGGTTTTGCGTCAGCAGGACCGGCACTTGGGAATCCCCCAACATATAGGCGATGCGATCGACGGGATAAGCCGGATCGAGGGGAACGTAGGCACCGCAGGCTTTGAGAATCCCCAGGAGTCCCACGACCATTTCCAGGGAACGTTCCACGCAAATCCCCACCAGGGTTTCCGGGCCCACTCCCATCGAGCGCAGGTAATTGGCGAGTTGGTTGGCGCACTGATTCACCTGGCAGTAGGTGAGGGCGCGATCGCCGAAGGTAACGGCAATCTCGTCGGGGGTTTGCTGGGCTTGGGTTTCAAAGATTTGGTGAATGCAGCGATCGGCCTGGAATTCTGTTTCGGTACGGTTCCAGTCCACTAGCATTTGCTGCCGTTCTGGGGCGGTGAGGAGGGGGAGTTGGGCGATCGCGGTTTCGGGATTGGCGGCAATGCCGACCAGGAGAGTTTGGAAATGCCCGATCGCCCGTTCGACGGTTGCCCCATCGAATAAATCGGTATTGTATTTGAAGCTGCCGGCGACCCGGTTTTTCCCTTCCACCATTTCCAGGGTGAGGTCGTATTGCCCTTCCTGCTGGCCGATTTCGTAGGGTTCGAGTTCCAAGCCACCCCAATTGACCCGCACGTTGTCGTGACTGGGAACGAGCAACTCGGCCATCTCCCCGAAGGGTTTGGGATTCTGCAACACGAACATCACCTGGAACAGGGGAGAACGGCTGGGGTCGCGCCGGGGCTGCACCCGTTCGACAACCAGGGGGAAGGGATAATCTTGATGGGCGATCGCGCCGAGGACGGTTTGCCGGGTGCGCGCCAGGAGGGTTTTGAAGCTCGGACTCCCCGATAGATCGGAGCGCAACACCACCGGTCCGGCGAAATCTCCCACGATTCGGGCAAATTCCGGCTGAGAGCGACCGGCCATGGGCGACCCGACTAGGAGGTCTTCTTGACCCGTGTAGCGATGGAGGAGGACGTTAAACGCCGCCAGGAGCACCACGTAGAGCGTGACTCCCTCAGCCTTCGCCAGTGCCGTCAGTTGTTGCGTGAGTTCGGCACTCAGGGTAAAGGGAATCGACGCACCTTGATAGGTTTGCCGGGGAGGACGAGTGCGATCGGTGGGTAGGTTCAGGACCGGCAATTCTCCCGAGAGTTGGTTTTCCCAATACTTCTGCAAGCGATCGCCTTCGGGACTGGCGAGCATTTTATTCTGCCACTCGACGCAGTCGATAAACGAGCGATTCGGAGCCCGCAATTTCGCCGGAGTTCCACTCAATTCGGCCGGATACAACGAGCGCAACTCATCGAGGAGCAACCAAATCGACCAGCCATCGCAGGCGGTGTGGTGCAAGGTGACGAGCAAAATGCGATCGGCTTCGGTCCGCTTAAACAGTGCCACCCGCATCACCGGCCCGGATTCGAGATCGAAGGGACGCTCGTAGGCGGCTTTTACCTCTTGGTGTAACTCTTCCTCCGTCCACTCCGAAGCATCGATTTCGGCAAAACTCACTTGCTGGTCTTTGTGCACTGTCTGCACCCCCTCGCCGTTCTCGCGAGAGAAAGTGGTTCGCAGGGCTTCGTGGCGATCGAGCAGTGTCTGAAACGCCCGTTGCAGCGCCGCCACGTTCACCTGGGAGCGAATCCGAGCTGTAAACGCCGCATTATAGGCCGGACTCTCCGGGGCTTGGCGGGCCATAAACCAGAGCGCCTTTTGATTGTAGGAAAGGGGATAGCTTGACGGACGCTGGCGAACCTTTTGGGCTTTCAGCTTCTTGAGTAGAGCGAGCTTCTCTTCGCGGGACAGCTTGGCAACATCTTCGATACTAACAACCATGACTATTTATCCTGTATGATTCTTGTTCTTTTAAAAGGGATCTGGGGTGTGGGGTGTGGGGTGTGGGGTGTAGGGTGTCGGGGCTGTAGGGGCAAAGCATTCGGCTAGAAACTCAAGGGACAAACCGGTAACAATTAGTCCGAATGCTTCGCCCTCTTTTGAGGGTTAAACCGATAACATCTTCTCGGAGGATTTCATCGGGTGGCGATAAATCCGGGAGGAGGGCGCGCTTCGCAGCCATGCCGTTCGCGTAGCGTCTCCGAAGGAGAAGGCTATAGCATTTGGAATTTACATTTTGCGTTTTATCCATAATTAATCGCCCAAATGCTTTGCCCCTACAAGGGGTTTACACCTACAACATTTCACCGAGCAAGGCATTCAGTTCGTCGTCGCTGAGATCGTCTTCGGAGGGTTCGGGCTCGATACTCGAAGCTTGATGTTCTTCCACAAACGCGGCCAAACTCTCAATACTCAAGCCTTCAAGGAACTTCACCATCGGCACGTCTGCCCCTAACTCCGTTTTCACCCGGCCGCGCAACTCGATCGCCATCAGGGACTCCAGACCCAAGTTATTCAACGGTTCGGTGACATCCAACCCTTCGACGTCTACTTGCAACACCTTCGCCACCATCTCGGCAATGGCCGTTTCTGTGGTGCTGCGGGGGGCAACAACCGTACCCGTCGAAACGACCCGAGTCGATCGCGCTTCGATGGCAGTTTGAATGCTGCGGGCATCTACCAGTTGCGTGGCAATCCGGCGCAGAATCTCGTGCCGGGCGGGGTTGGACTGCACGGGAGCCGATTTGGCGGCTACCGCAGGTGTGAGGGTTGTCGATTCCTGGGGCTGATAGGTTGCCTCGGCGGCCATTTCTACTGGGAATTGGAACGTCCATCCTTCTTCTTGAGGCTGCTTGAAACTCTCCCCCACGGTATCTAGGAACGATAGTGCCGGTTGGTTTTTCGCTGTTGGCTGGTAGGGAACGCGGACGGTACTCAACCCCCGATCGCGGGCGAGTTCTCCCAGTTTTGCCAGCATCCGGTACTCAACCCCCCGTCCGAGGGCGCGACAGCTGAGGAGGAAGGTATCGACTTCGAGGGCATCGCTGCCGGTGCTCAACAGCATCGCCCCGACGATGCCGTAGTCTCCAAAGCGATCGCATAAATCCACCGTCCAGCATTCCAATGCCCCAGATGCGCACAACTGCCGAACGTCCGCTTCCGTGCGGCGAATGGTGGTGAAGTTGAACTGGTTGGTGCGGTGGGTGAGTTGGGCGACGCGGGGGAATTGGGCGGGGGCAACTGGGGCGATGGTAACCTGCAAGTTCAACCGCACTAGGAAATCCTCGAAGGTGGGAACGGCGGTGCGGAAGGCTTCCCGTTGCAGGTTTTGCTGGTAGAATTGGGCGCGTTTGGCATCCTCTTGGGTGCGTCCGGTGCGATCGAACGCCCAGGTATGGGCCAGGAATTGGGGAATGCGCTCGGTTTGGCTGGGAAGTTCCAAGGTGAGCACCTCCGGACAATTGGCTTGAACTTCGGCGCATTCGATCGGGTTGTCGTCGATAAAGATGAAGCTATCGAGACCCAAGTTCAACTCGGCGGCAAGGGCTTTGAGATTTTCGGATTTGGGTTGCCAGTTAATTTTGGCGGCGACAATTCGATCGCGGGTTAGAGGCATATCGGAGAGGCGATCGAATACCGCCCAGACATCCGCTTCTACGTTCTTGCTGCACAGACACAGCAGCATCCCGGCATCGGCGCAGTTCACCATAAATTCTTGCAATGCCCGATACTCCCCGTCGATGGCAATTCCCTGGGCGCCATCCTCCCCACAAACCCCTTTCCACAGGGTATTGTCGCAATCGAGAACCACCACTTTGTAGGGGGCGCTTTGCAAGGTGTGGATTTTCCGAGCGATTGCCGTTCCCAGGGCGGTGAAGAAGGCGGGGGTATAGGGAACCCGACCGAATTCATCTCCGTGGGCATCGTAGTAATCCTCGACGGGATAGGTCCGATTGACTTCGGCGGATTTGAGTAAATAGGCACCGCTTACTGCGGTCAATCGCTGGGCTAACCGATCTTCCATCCGCTGGTAAAACGCCGTGTCTGCGTCGGGAGTGGGAGGGCACACGCACACCACATGGGGGGTTTTCGAGCGTCCGGCGGCCGCACTCAGGGCATCGGCAAACTCGTCTACCGTCTGCTCGATTTTCGCCAAATCCGTGCCATCGCTGGCCGTTGCTTGACCGGGGCGAGTGGCGTAGATATTGTACAGTCCCGAACCGTGGAGTAAGGTTTCCTCGTCGATGTGCAGGTGGAATCCTTTCTCGATGAGGAGTTGCTTCACTTCGGCGATGATATGCCCTTCGCGATCGTGAACTTCCACCACCATTTGTTGAATGAGAGGCCAGTGCCGCGCTTCAATCCCTTGCAGCACCGGCAGTTCGCTTTTTTCGGCATCCAGTTTGAGCAAGTCGATGCGATCGATGCCTTCTGCGTCAATCACATCGGAGAGGCTGCGCAACTGTGCTTGGTAGGTTTCCACATCCAGCCGTCGGGCCATCAGTTGGTTTGCCCAGGCTTCCAACTCTTCCCCTTCTAAGGCGTTGTATTTGCCCAGCATATTCAGCACCACCGCCCGAATCGCCTGTTCGTCGTCGTGGCTGTCGGCGAAGAATCCGGAAAAGACGGAGGAGTTGGGATAGAAGGTGAAGGTTTCGGTGCGATTGCGATCGGCTAACCCGCAGTTGAAGGCTTTTGCCCCTTTACAATACAAGGCGAGATTGCTTTGCAATCGCTCGAAGGTGTGGGGGGCGGGTTCGAAGGCGTAGATGCGGGCGTTGGGGGCTTGGCGTTGGACGAAGAGGCCGAACAAACCGATATTGGCGCCGATGTCGATGACGCAGGCATCGTCGGCGAGGGTAATGCCGTTTCGCAAATAAGCCCGATCGAGGAAAATCTCTTTATATAAGTAGTCGGTTTCGTAGCGATTCAGGTGGGCGATTTCCACACCGTCGGCGAGGGTATGGCGGGGCTGGTTCCCGAAAACTTCGGCTTTGCGCGCTTCATCCACTGTGGGCAGCGAAGGGCGATCGGGTCGTCCCCAATCTTCCAGACGCAACAACACCACGTTCGTGCCATCGGTATTTTGGTTGAGAACGCTACTGGGGTCGAGCAATGTTTGGAACACCTGGTTGTAAGGCGCGAACTGAATCGAGGAGGGGCGATCGAGTTCGTTGCTCCAAAATTCTAAAGGTTTCTCTACCGGCTCTGCGGTAAATGTAGCTGTCACGGCTATGGTGGAGTTTGGAGGACGATTTAGACGCTTTCCATTCACCCGTTCGATGAAAACGCCGACCATTTCGATCGCAACTTCACCGCCCTCGTCGAATAGGTAAATATCGGCAACTAATCTTTGCGGATTTGCTTCTGTACTCGACTCTGTGGTGGGGCGAATGCGGGCGTGACTCCACAGCCGTGCCGGTAGGGAACGGTAGCAACTCAAGCGTTCGATACCAACCGGTAAATATGTTTCACCCCGTAAAGCGATCGGTAGAGCAGCCCACAACACTTGGAAACCCGTATCGATTAAAATAGGATGCGCTAAATAATTTTCAATATTGAATATCGCAGCTTCTTGTAGTTGAATCCGAGCTAATGCTTCCCCATCTTGCGCCCACAGTTCTTCGATAACCTGAAAACTCGTACCGTAGTCGATGCCCCGTTCGCGACAGCTATTGTAGTAGTCTGCAACGGAAGCAATCTTTAGGTTTTGGGCTTGTTGCGCTAAATTCGTTGTGGTCGGAATCGTTGTCGTTGGGGTCAGCTTACCCGAGGCGTGCACTGTCCCATCATCCCCACTGGTGACTTGGAAGGATGCCGCGTCAGTTCCCTGGGGCGTGTAATGGAAGCCAACGGTTTGGGGTTCGTCTTCCGGGAGCATCAAGGCTTGATGAATGACAAAATCTTCGATGGTTTGCCCCGTCGTATTGCCAGAAAATACGGACGTTCCGACGGCTAAAGCCATTTCTAGGTAGGCTGCGGCGGGGAAAATTGCGGAGTTGTAAACGCAATGATGGGCCAGAAACGCCGGGGAATTCGCCCGAATTTGGGACTCAAATTGATGGGTTGGGTGATGTCCCGACAAACCTTCACCGAGTAAAGGATGCTGACTCGGACAGCTCGAGGCTGGGTTGATTCTGTCGATCGCAAGAGTCATGATGATGTCCTGGATTGGTAGATGATAGTGGGTTTCAATCAGGGGGTGACGACCTGGGTTATCTCTTTATTCACTCAAGTTATTTAGGGTCTCTCCTACTGAATAGGTCTGAGGAATATCAAACTTATGCAGGTTTTTGCTGAAACTTCACTTTGGTGTTGTTAAGTTCTCGCGAATCACCAATAGTTTTACGCAAATTACGCTCGTTTTTTACATTTCTTAACAAGAAAAATCGATCGAAAAATTTAGGGACTTTCCATGATTTTACGCAGCACGAACGGTCAACAACAGACTTTAACGTCGTTTGCGAAAATTACCCGATCGAATCATTCGTTCGCCTTGAAGCTAGCCCGAATTATGGATGTTTCGATTGAGATGGTTGATACTCGATCGAAACATCAATTTATACGATCGAGATTATGACGATCGAGCATTGACGATCGCGTTTGATAATTATTTCGCTGAAAAGGAACTCCCTTGCTGATGGCAATAGAGATAAAAGGATAAGATCGCGCAGCCTACGCAAGGGATCTGTTTAGACAGAGTTTGGAGCAATTGCGATCGAATCTTGAACTCGATCGATAAATTTATACAGAGGTCAACAGTGGACCGTTTTAGGCACTTTTAAGAACGAGAACTGACCTCTAAAGCGTCATCCCGAGTCTTATTTTTAATCGATATCCTTTTGACCTATGAAATGACTGCTTTTTCGTGATTTGCGTAAATTTCCATAGTAATCGGGCTGTTCGTTCAAGTGTTAGCATCCAGACGATTATCTAAATTCGGATGGCAAAAACCGGTCAGAGGATAAGTTCTATGTCACAATTACGTTGTTATGGCTTTGACCAAAGTTGGCTTGACGATCGAGCGCTCGAGTGATTCTAGATTTTCAAAAAAGCAAGGGCGATCGCGTTGAATGCCAACGAATTTTACACGAGTGTTGCAAGCAATAGACTCAGCATCATCATCCTAAACTAACTCAGCAGACTGGAATCGATATTATTCCGCCTTCCGTCGATCGATGCCGACACAAACTGTGCGTCATAGAAAGACGATAAAATGCACCATTCGTAATAGCTGCACCCACACAAAATACAGAAGATTTGATGACGGACTTCGGTCAGTTATCTGACCGATCGCGCAAGAGGTCTGTACGGTCTTAAAGTTAAGAGACTGTAACAAAGACTCGTTTCACTTACAAACGCTTCACACTTATTGCGTTTTATTTACCTGTCAGACGTACACTCTGTTATACCACCTTTTTTTTGGGCTTCAATCGTTTAGAAGCTGCTTCACTAAAACTTTACTTTCGATCGTCCGGATCGCCAAAAATGCCCTGATTTTCGAGGCGAAATTGCCCTTAAAGGCTGAAAAAATATGCATTCTTCCGGGGTTTAAGAATTCGATAAAATTGGCTTGCGTGAGAATACACAGATGATGCTCGGTGCTTTTACGGATCTTGTTTGATATAGCGCTACGCGAAGCGGGAACAGAGAACGGGGAACGGGGAACAGTAGACTCTCAGATAGTTTCAGGATTTATAAATGTCCTAACTAATTTGCGTAGTGCTATATCAGCTCCGGGTAATTAACCATATAATGAGACCATTCGCCAGAACGAAAACATCGATTCTAATGGATGCAGCCCATTGCGATCGCCCCCTAACCGAAACTGAGTACTTGGCATGGGAAGCCACTCAGGATATCCGCCACGAATTCATCGATGGGGCAGTGGTGGCGATGACGGGGGGTTCTCTGTCTCACAATGACTTGACGGTGAGACTGATTTTGGAAATTGCGCCGAAAGTTCAGCCCAAGGGATGTCGCGCACATGTTGCCGATGCCAAAGTATAGCAACCGCGCCTTCCAATTAGGACATCGTTAGGGTGAGCTGGGGAAGCGGGGGGAGCTGGGGGAGAAAGACCCCGAAGAAAATGCAGGAGTGTCCTTGTCCTAACTGGAGTGGCGACGGCTATAACATCCAGCGGCTGTTCGGTTTCCAGGTAACGAGGAGGTCGATGTCGCGATCGGGTCAGAAATCGTCACGCACGATCGAATCGAAGCAAGCGAGTTCGACTATTGAGCAACGCGGACAGAAATCGTACAACGTGGAGGCGATTTCGTCTTTGCCAAATTGTCGGAAAGGGGTGAGATTGAAAAGAGGCCGATCGTTCGCGTTTGACTTTTGTTTTTTGGATGTTTTCAGGGGCGATCGCGCTCTCGATTCTCAAACAATTCTAAACGATCGAACTGCTCTCGATCGCAGTTGCTAAAATACGGTCAAATTGCCGCATACTCAACGGGAAACGACACCGATGCCCGAAAACGAGAATCTCAAAAGCGAAAATTCCACAACCGAAAACGCCGAGAACGAGAATGCCGAAACCAAAAACCCCGAAAACGAACCATCCAATTCAGAACCTTCTCAATCCGAATCTTCCTCCAACTCATCTCCTACCCCTTCTTTTGAACCGCAACGCAAAGTTGCACGTCAGTATCTTTCGGGTACGGCACAAGCTTTAATTCAATGGATGCCCCTTGGTGGTAGTGGCAGCTTATTAATTTCCTTTTTGCGAGAGCAAGAGTGGCTGATGGCGCTATTCATGTTTCCCGTTACCATCGTCACGGTTTTCTGGGGGAAATATACCGATGGTTTTTTGAACCAATTGGGAGAAGTGGCAGCGAAACGGGGTAAAGAGGATGTGGATGCGTTAGTGGGGTGGAAGGAGAACCTCGATGAAGCGATTCGCTGGCAACTGGCGGGAACGGAAGGGAAATACTTGCAATGCCAGGGAAATGCTTGCCGAGATTACGCCACGGAAGGCTTGACGAGTACCTTTAAACCCCTGCTAAAAGATGTTTTCGTGCCGTTGGAGTTGAGCGGTGATTTTTTTCGGAATGTGGATGGGGAAACATTACCCATGCCGCCAGGGTTGAAACGGGATAAGCAACTTGTCGAACGACTAGCGAGTGGGGAGGGGTTGCGAATTTGGAATCTCCTCGAACGGGGGAAGCGAAATTCCGCGTATCGTTCCTTGGCAATTCTGGCTTGGGGAGGATATGGGAAAACGACGCTATTGCGCCATATCACCTATTTGTATACTCAAAAACGCCAACCCCGGCAGATTGCATCCGCGCCGAAGTTGCTCCCGGTTTTGCTCTATTTGCGGCGGTGGCAAGAGACGATCGCCAAAACGAAAAAGCTGGATTTGCCAACCCTCATCGAAAAGCATCATATTCCCAATTTATCCGGGGGAAAAGACCTGAAGTTACCACCCAACTGGGCAAAACAGCAACTGCGCCAGGGCAAAATGCTGGTGATGTTCGATGGGTTCGATGAAGTGCGAGAAGCGTGGCAAAAGCCGATGAGTCGGTGGATTGCCCAGCAGATGGAAGCTTATCCCCAATCCTTTTTCACCCTCACCTCTCGTCCGGGAGGATACAAGAACTACGCTGCAGAACATAAGCCGAATTCTGTTTTTGTCAAACCTTTTAACGACGACCAGCAAGAACGATTTGTTCGGTGTTGGTATTTGTGTCGGGAACGTCACTACAGCGCCGAACCGAAGCATCCGAGGGTGAAGCAACTGGCAACCCAAAAAGCGGCAAGTCTGATGACGCAAATTCGGGAACGGGGAGAACTTCACGACTTGGCAAAAAATCCATTATTGCTGAGTACGATCGTCAATTTACACAGCTACGCCCCCAGCGACCCTGTCGATCCATCCCGCGCGATTCAGCTCCCCCAACGACGTGCCGAACTCTATCGAGAAATTTTTAGATTACAGTTGGGCGATCGTCCCCTGGTTAAACAAATCAATTTACTTTTATCGGCAGAAGATAGCCAAAAGATTTTGCAACAGTTAGCGCTGGCGATGGTGCAGGAAAATCAGCCAAATATTGAAAGAAAACCGTTGCTGGCACAATTGAAAAGTTCTCTGAGTGCGTTGAATGAGTCTGTCGAACCCAAAAAGTTTCTCCAGCAAATCGAACAAGTGAGCGAGTTGTTAGTGAAGCGAGATGTTCGGTATGAATTCGCGCATCTCAGTTTTCAGGGATATTTAGCGGCGCGAGAAATTCAGGAACTCAAGCAAGAAAGTTTGCTGCTGGAACACTGGCAAAAACCGTGGTGGAAAGAAACGATTTTGCTCTACGCCGCCCAAGTTTCGACTCATCAACTCACTCATCTAGTTCGACAGTTATGCGGTGTGGGAACTCGCGAGGCGGTGGCTTTGGCATACGACTGTTTGAAGGAATCGCCTCGAAAGGTGAGTCCGGAAGTTGCTCAAGAATTAGAGGAGTTAGCGTCGAGAGTGCGATATTTACGCTCTGCGCAGTTAGAAGATTATCTCAAACAAGGAGAATGGCAAAAAGCGGATGAAGAAACTGCTCGTTTGATGTTGCAAACGGCAGGAAAAGAGGAAGGACAGTGGTTGAATATTGAAGACATCGAGAATTTTCTCTGCGAAGACCTCCGCACCCTGAACGAACTTTGGATAAAGTACTCGAACGGGCATTTCGGCTTTTCCGTCCAAAAAGAAATTTGGATCGAGTGCGGGGGAAAGCCAGGGCTGTATGATGACTATAAGAGTTATGTCAGGTTTGCCGATCTTGTGGGTTGGCGCAGGAAAGGAGACTGGTTGTACTACAACGACTATAACTTTACGATCGCATCAAATAGAGGACACCTGCCCTCATACCACATCAATCCTTTGGTGGTGTGGGATTATTCTGGGTCTTTTGATTCGTCTTCGGTTCGTCTTCTGGGGTATCTTCTCTCGCGTCCAGACTTGTGAAGTATAGCATATAAAGCTTACAGAATTTTTTGAAGATTTAATATAATATAAGCATTCAGCTACTAGCTGTCAGCCATCAGCAAGTCTTAGTTATTTAAGCTTACCTAAAAAGTGAATGCTTAGATGTCTCATACTCAATATTTATAATAGGAAATAGTTCGATCGAACCGTCAGTCTAAATCCTCGATAAGATATGCCAGCTAAAGATATCTTTCATGATGCCGTTCGGGTTGGTTTAGAGAAACAAAACTGGGTTATTACTCAAGACCCTTTGCATCTCAAGCTCAGTCCCAAAGTAGAAATGTACATCGACTTAGCCGCAGAAAAACTACTGTCAGCCCAGAAGGAAGGTCAAAAAATTGCCGTTGAGGTCAAAAGCTTCCTCGGTCTATCCGCGATTTCTGAGTTTCATACTGCAATCGGTCAGTTTCTGAACTATCGCGTCGCCTTAAATAAATTAGAACCCGAGAGAATTTTATACCTAGCCATTCCCACAGACATCTACAATCAATTCTTTTCCGACTCTTTTATTCAAGAAGTTGTTCGAGAATATCACATAAAACTGATTGTCTTCGATTCCCAGAGAGAGGAAATTGCATTATGGAAAGATTAAACTACGCTGAAATCATCCAGCAAATTCTCAAGAAACATCAAAGCCATCGCGCCATTAACGATCGCTCTGAAGCTCAAGCAATTTGCGATACCACCAACCACCATTACTTACTCGTTTATGTCGGCTGGGAGGATGAAACTCCCCTTTACGGTTGCTCCATTCACGTGGATATTAAAGATGGAAAATTTTGGATTCACCAAGATTTTACCGAAGATGGAATTGCCTCGGAATTGCTCAAATTTGGCGTTCCAAAATCCGATATCGTCTTGGCATTTCGATCGCCATTTATGCGACAGTTCACTGGGTTTGCAACGGCATAAAATTCCAAATATTTGATTTTTGAACGAAAAGTAAATATGGCTACGCACTTAGATGTACCTTATCACGACCCAAAACCCTTGTAAACTCGTTCTCTAAATCTCCAAAATTCCCTCGATTTGGGGATTGATTTTGGCTTCGAGACGGAATTTTGGTAACAATAGCTACGAAATAGCAAACCCCGGTCGGTGTTCGCACTTGTTGCATTTTGTTTTTTGTACTAAAAATAAGTATGGCTACGCCTATAATTTAAACTCTACCACAGCCTGAAACCCCTGTAAACTCGTGCAAAAATCCCCCGAATTTGCCCCAATGTTGAGTCAGATTTCGGCTTCAAAACGGAATTTTAGTAACAATCGCTACAAAATATAACCCTCGTCGGTTTTCGTGCTTCTTGCGATCGATGCATCGGTTCTCCCAGCGCAACAGTGGCAACCCACTCAAATAGATCGACTACAATGAGGAGTTCGACTCTTTAACCCTAGTCACATTCGGAGTGTATCGATCGTGGTCGCACAGGCCCCTAAAACCTGCCCTTACGAGGCAAAAACCCAAGAAATTGCCCGAGAACTGCTCGCGGCAACCCAATCCAAAGGTTCGTTCCTTGCCCAAATGCGCGATCGGATGCAATGGGACGACAAGCTGCTCGACTGGGCGATGAGCAATCCCGGTCTGCGGGTGCAACTGTTTCGCTTCATCGACTGTTTGCCCGCCCTGCGCAGCAAAGCAGAAGTTGCCCGCCACCTCCAGGAATACCTCACCGCCGAGGAAGTAGAACTACCCGACCCCCTGAAAAAACTGATCGGATTTAGCGGGGGGAACTCCGCCACCGGACAACTGGCTGCCACCACCGTCTCGACCGGTGTCGAAACCCTGGCGCACAAATATATTTCTGGGGAAAGCATCGCACAAGTCATCAAAACCATCGAACGCCTGCGCAAAGATAAAATGGCGTTCACCATCGACTTGCTCGGGGAAGCGGTGATTACCGAATCCGAAGCCCAATCTTACCTCGATCGCTATCTGGAGTTGATGAGTACCCTGTCGCAACAGTCCCAGAAGTGGCAGACGGTAGCGCAAATTGACGAAGCGGACGGCAAGCCTCTCCCCAAAGTGCAAGTCTCCGTCAAGCTCACGGCATTCTACTCCCAATTCGATGCCCTCGATCCCCAGGGCAGCCAAGCGCGAGTGAGCGATCGCATCCGGACGGTGTTGCGCCACGCCAAGGAAGTCGGGTCTGCCATCCATTTCGATATGGAACAGTACGAGTACAAAGACCTGACTCTGGCAATCCTCAAAGAAATTTTAACGGAAGACGAGTTTCGCGATCGCACCGATATCGGCGTTACCCTGCAAGGCTATTTGCGCGATAGCTACGACGATTTGCAAAATTTAATCGCCTGGGCGAAAGACCGGGGAAATCCCATCACCGTCAGGCTGGTGAAAGGGGCGTACTGGGACCAAGAAACGATTAACTCCCTGCAAAATGATTGGCAGCAGCCGGTATTTAACGATAAAGAAGCCACCGATGCCAACTTCGAGCGGATGACGCAGCTTCTCTTGGAAAATCACGAGTACTTATACGCTGCCATTGGTTCCCACAACGTCCGTTCCCAAGCCCGCGCGATCGCCATTGCCGAAACCCTGAATATTCCCCAACGCGGCTTCGAGATGCAAGTCTTGTACGGCATGGGGGATAAACTCGCAACCGTTCTGGCAAAGCGAGGTCATCGGGTTCGCCTCTACTGCCCCTACGGCGAACTGCTACCGGGGATGGGCTATCTCATTCGCCGCCTGCTGGAAAATACCGCCAACAGTTCCTTCCTGCGTCAAAGTATGGAGGAACGCCCGGTGGAAGAACTCCTCGCAGCCCCTTCCCTAGATGCGGATAAAGGCGCGGCGCGGGATGCAACCGAAAAATCCGTCTTCCCCAACGCTGCCGACACCGATTACGCCGATGCCCAACTGCGCGAAACCGCCCAGCAAACCCTAAAACAAGTCCAGGGAGAATTAGGAAAAACCTATTTACCCTTCATCGACGGCGAGTACGTTTCTACCACACAAACTGTCAATTCTGTCAATCCCTCCAATCCCGAAGAAGTTATCGGCACTTTGGGGTTAATCGACATCGAACTAGCCGATCGCGCCATTCAAGCGGCAAAAACCGCATTATCGAGTTGGCGGCGGACTCCGGCCTCAGAACGATCGGCAATTCTGCGCAAGGCAGCCGAGATTATGGAACGGCGGCGGAACGAACTGGTGGCATGGATGCTGCTGGAAGTGGGCAAACCGATGCGGGAGTGCGATGGGGAAGTCTCCGAAGCGATCGACTTTTGCCGCTATTACGCCGACGAAATGGAACGCCTCGCCGGAGAAGGCAACTACGATCTCGCCGGGGAAAACAACCGCTACCACTACCAACCGCGCGGCATTACCTTGGTAATTTCTCCCTGGAATTTCCCCTTTGCCATTCCCACGGGGATGACGGTGGCTTCTTTGGTGGCTGGGAATCCGACCCTGATCAAACCCGCCGCCGTCTCCAGCGTCATTGCGGCCAAACTCGCGGAAATTCTCATTGAAGCGGGGATTCCCAAAGGGGTCTTTCAATTCGTTCCCGGCAAAGGGTCTACCGTTGGAACCCATATGGTGAAGCATCCGGATATCAATACGATCGTCTTTACCGGTTCCCAGGAAGTGGGATGCCAGATTTTCCGGGATGCGGCCATTCTCCAACCGGGACAGAAACACCTGAAGCGGGTGATTGCCGAGATGGGGGGCAAAAATGGCGTCATCGTCGATGAGAGTGCGGATTTAGACCAGGCTGTTGCTGGCGTGGTGCAGTCGGCATTTAGCTATAGCGGGCAAAAATGTTCTGCCTGTTCGCGGGCGATCGTCATTGAATCGGTATACGATACCTTTGTGGAGCGTTTGGTAGAAGCGGTGCGATCGCTCAACGTGGGGGATGCCGCCAAACCCAGCACCCAAGTGGGACCGGTGATCGATGCCACCGCCCAGCAACGCATTCGGGAGTATATCGCCAAAGGGAAGGCAGAGTCTACGGTGGCGATCGAAATGCCGTCGCCAGAACCGGGTTACTTTGTCGGACCGGTGGTGTTTACCGATGTGAAGCCCGATGACACCATCGCCCAGGAGGAAATCTTCGGGCCGGTGTTGGCGGTGATTAAAGTAAAAGATTTCGATGAAGCCTTAGAGGTTGCCAACGGCACCAACTACGCCCTAACGGGGGGATTGTATTCCCGGACTCCCTCCCATATCGATCGGGCGATGGACGAGTTTGAAGTGGGCAACCTTTATATCAACCGAGGGATTACCGGGGCGATCGTCTCCCGCCAACCCTTCGGCGGATTTAAGTTATCCGGTGTCGGTTCCAAAGCCGGCGGTCCGGATTACGTGTTGCAGTTCCTCGAACCCCGGACGATAACGGAGAACATCCAGCGTCAGGGTTTTGCACCGATTGAAGGTACGGAATAAGTTCTGTAAGGGTGGGGAATTTCCCCACCTTTTTCTTGTTGTTTGGACAGTCAAACGATATGTGGACGTTTGAAAACCCAACTTAATCGAGATCGATAATGGGAAATTCCGCCGTATCGCTAGCGGTAGGGTCGATCGCAAATAATGCCGTTCCACCGGCAACGAAGGACTCGGCAAGAGGACGCAATCCCAAACCCAGGGCGATCGAGAGAGAAGCGTCATTGTCAGTATTGTCGTTCTCATCATCTACCAAGTTCAGCGCCACAATTCCCATATCGCCGATGATGCTGAAGGAAACCGTCGAACCAAAATTCCCATTAAACTCGGCGCTGGGCAGCTCTTCGAGGTCACTGGTCAAAACGTTCTCGGGCAAAATGAAGAGGGTGGCTTCTTTTTGCGTGCTTTCCTCGAGATCGAAACTAATCTCGACGCTATCTCCGGTGACGGGGGTAAAATAGGCGAGACGCTCGAACCCGATCGGGGCATCATCTGGCAACCGCAAGGTGACAAGTTCCAGTCGCGTTGCCGTTTTCTCTAAAGTGAGAGTTCCGTTGGTAATTTGCACGCTCTCGGATTCTCCGACCCAGCCGGTGTTATTGACAGGGGTAATTCGATCGGAAGTGTTGCTACCCCAACCACCTACGGGTTCGATGCTAACCCCGGAGGGACCATCCTCGGAGGCAGTGCCAGCAACAATCGGGGTGAAAATGTCTGTGGGGGCTTCTGTTAAGTCTACGCCCAAAATCACCGCAACGGGGGCGTTGGTGAGGTTGTCGGTGACGATCGTATTGGTTCCGTCGAAGCTGAAGGTAACATCAGCTTCGGTTAAACCGCTAAAGGCAAGGGTATCTCCCTGGGCTTCATTAAAATCGGTGATGGTATTGTTGCTGTTGTTACGCTCGATGGTAAAGACATCAGCACCGCCACCGCCCACGAGTACGTCAAGTCCAGCACCGCCGATTAAGCTATCGTTCCCGTCTCCTCCTTCGAGGGTATCGCTCCCAAGATCGCCGAGCAAAGTATCGTTTCCGGCATCGCCAAACAACCGATCTTCATTTTGACCGCCGAACATCAAGTCATTGCCATCGCCACCGCGAACGATGTCGTTGCCGATATTCCCGAAAAGCGCGTCATCTCCTTCTCCCCCCTCGACGGTATCGTTATCTCGTCCGGCAGCGATCGTATCGGCTCCACCATTGCCGAAAAACCGATCGTTTCCCGCATTGCCGAAGTAGGCGCGGGAACCATCGTCATCCACAGCTAAATCGTTGCCGCCAAATAGAATAATCGAATCGACACCGGGAGAACCGGCAAAGAGTCCCAACTGTTCTAGCGGCAGTTGATTGAAGACGATCGCATCATCGTTGAGGGTTCCATAACCTATATCTTGTTCGCTTCCCGTCATAATATTAACTAACACGATATAATTCCTCCCGAAAATCTAAGTTATAGTGTTTTGAATTTTATTTTTTGCTGATTTTTTTTGATTCAATTAATTGAATCTCAAATGCTGAATGCGTGCCTTTTTAATTCTATGTAGCGGCACGAGGAATCACTTCGCGATATGTAACGCGAAGCAAAATGGTTTTTGAAGAAAATAGGTCAGCATTTTTTGGCTCGGGGTTCTGTTGACTGAGCCAGATATCGATCGTCTTTAGCCTGCGAGTCAGTTTAAATTTACACTTTAAACTCGTCCGGCTTATTTAGGTCAAAGATTCAAAGACAGCAGCCAATCGTCTAATCCACACCCTGCTCTTTCCCCAAGGTGAGCATCAGATCGACACGACCAAGATTTCATTTCCAAATTTCAATGCTACAGTTTCCCGATCGGGATAGATTTGGCTCTCCAGTCATGTTCGAGCTGAATCCTGAGATTACAATTCGTATCGGCTCAAGAGTCAAAAAAACTGTCAAGCGATCTCGATCGGTTTCACTTTTGAGAACCGAAAATTGAGGTTTAGAGCGAATTGATAGTTAATTAAATTTTAACGCCACCCAACAAAAACGAACTGAGAAGTATAAATTTCGCACTCATGCTCGCTCCCGAACCCTTGAAAATTTATCATTCAACATTTCTGAATTTCCCCCCACCGATTCCCTATTTCCTCTCTCCTATCGCAGTTTTCGTACTGGTGAGGTTTTTCTCGATGCACACCCCATCAGCTTTTTGTCAAACTTCCCGCACCTGAATCCTGACGTTTGAGCTGGCTTTCATTGCGTAAAAATATTTCGATCGTTGCAATGTCATCCCAAATTCATCCATCCATCTTCCCTTTTTGAGAATCGATCGCCTCTATGCGTTGAGAAAAAAGCACTAACCTCTAATTGAGAATGGCTCCTAACAGTATGTTACGATCGAAAAATAATCCGATCGTAAGGGCCCGACTGGAGTGAAACCATACCTCCCCGTTTGGCTGAGTCTAACTGCGGGATTAACCCTATCGGGCTTAGCAAGTTTTTTCGTGTGGCAGTGGGAATTAAAACGAGTTGAAGAGCAATTTCCCCAACGTGCCAATAGTCTGGTGGTTGCCTTGCAACAAACGATCGACGAGTCTTTGCAAGTGACGCGAGCAACGGGACGGCTGTTTGAAGTGGTTCCAGAGGTGACTCCGACGAAATTTGAGAAATTTGTCAGCGCCTTTCTCCCCCGGCATCCGAGTATTTTCGAGCTGGGGTGGGTGGCACCGGTTCCAGGGGCTTCTGGGGAAGAAATTGCGCCCGAGGGATTTTCGAGAACCTACGCCGTGCCCGAAAATTCCCCATCGCTCGATCTCCTCACCCATCCCATCCACCAACGGGCGATCGAAAAAGCCAGTATCTACAACATCGCCGTCGCCACTCCCCCGATTTGGAAAGATGGGGATTACACCTTCACCCTCTACGACCCCATCCACCGCTCCAATAACGCGATCGACCCCAAGGATACTTCGTTTGAAGGGATTGTCTACGGAACCTATCAGCTTCGGGAACTCCTCGAAGGTAGCTTGGGAGCCCTCAATATCGAGTCGCTCAATTTCTACCTTTACGGAATGCCCGTAGACCAACTCGACTCTTCTTTACTCAAGCAAACGGACGCAGCCGCTAAAAAACTTCTGGTGTTCTACAACGCCCAAGAACGGCAACTTCTAAAAGATCGGTCTCGAGTGCCGCCGATTTCCTCGGGAATCCGTGCCAGCCGCCACGTGCGCTACTGCCCCTTCAGTCGCGACGGCAGCACTTGCATTCGCACCCTCAACGTCGCCGATCGAGAATGGTCGCTGCTAATCTTACCCCACTCGAACCTGAAGGCGATCGCCTGGCGGGTGGGGACGACGTTTGCCATCGGCATTCTTTCGACCACCCTCGTCACCAACTACATCCACGCCGCCGTCCGCCGAACGTTAGAAACCGAAGCCCTCAACCGCCATCTGCGCACTGAAGTCAACGTCGCCCGCAAGCTGCAAAGAATGCTTCTGCCGACGGAGGTGGAATTGCAGCAAATTGGCGGCTTGGAAATCGCCACCTATATGGAACCGGCAGACGAAGTGGGGGGCGATTACTACGATGTACTCGTCGGTCGCAATTTCGTCAAAATTGGCATCGGCGATGTGGCCGGACATGGCTTGGAAAGCGGGGTGTTGGCGATTATGATGCAAACGGCCGTGCGTACCCTATTGGAGAATGACGAAACCGATCCCACCCGGTTTTTGGATGCCATCAATCGCACCATCTATCAAAACGTGCGGCGAATGCAATGCGACAAAGATGCAACCTTGTGTTTGCTCGACTATCGCGATGGGATTCTGCAACTGAGCGGACAGCACGAACAAGTCCTCATCGTCCGGGCCGAGGGCATCGAACGCATCGACACGATCGATTTGGGGTTTCCCATCGGTCTGGATACGGATATCGCCGAGTTTATCGATCGCAAACGCATCCAACTCCAAATCGGCGATGTGGTGGTTCTCTACACCGATGGCATTACCGAAGCGGAAAATCAACAGGGTCAACTCTACGGTATCGAGCGTCTGTGCCAGGTTATCGACAAGTGCCGTCACGGGAGAACGGGGGAACTGGTCACGGCGATTGTTGAGGATGTGCGCCAACACATCGGCGCGCAAAAAGTCTACGACGATATTACCTTACTCGCCTTCAAACGCCTTCGAGAGCCGGAGTTTCCACCCTCGGTGACTCCGCCGGTTACTAGAAGTCCTGATGGCTGACGACTGAATGGGACGGGACTCTTGGCGCTTTACACCGAGGGATTTCCATATTATTATTAATGTATAACAACCGTTCGATATAAATTGTTTTCAACACCCAACCACTTAGTTTTTCTAGGTCTGTAGCGGTTTTACTATATCGAACGTTCGATATTCATGTTGTCACGGATGCCGAAAATCGTCGATCGCGAAGCCTACCGAGAAGAACTCCTGCGCCAATGCTTCGATCTATTTGCCGAACGGGGCTACGGTTCCATCACCATGCGGCAGATTGCCACGGGGTTGGGAGTTTCCACCGGGACGCTGTACCACTACTTCCCCAGCAAAGAGAGTATTTTCGAGCAGTTGATGGAATACCTCAGCGCCTACGATACGTCCGAGTTCGGTTTGCTCGCCGAATTGAAAAGTCCGAGTCCGCCCACCGTGAGTGCAAAAATCGAAACCCTAATCGAGTTTTGCGCCCAACACGAAGACTACATCCGCAAAGAATTTCTGATTCTGATGGACTACCTCCAGCAGCAAGAGAAGAACAAACCCGAGTACAATCCTCTGTTTCAGAAAATCGTTCGCCGGTACGAAGACGCATTTATGAAGTACTTAGGGTTGGAAAACATCGATCCCGCCCTCCCCGCGTTTGTCCTTGCCTGGCTCGATGGCTTGATATTTCGGCGGTTGATGACCGGAGAGTGCGTCTCCCTCGCCGCCCAGGGCAAATTTCTCGGTCAACTGCTCGAAACTTATATTCGATCGAATTCGGTGGAGGTGGGGAGATGAGGAGAGGGGGAGAGAGGGAGTGTAAATTTTTAATTTTTAATTCTCTTCCCCCACACCCTACCGCCCACAGCCAATTAGCCATTAACCATTGTCGTGATGCTAGAAGTCCTATCCAAACCCACTCCTCGCTGGATTGCCGTCCTCGTCGTTGCTGCCACCGTCGTCTCCGGGGCAACGGTTTTCTACAGCATCTCTGAATTTAGCGGTATCGGGCAAACTCAAGAAGTCCCCGAAGCTGCCCCCCTCGAGCGAAAAATCTCGGCATTGGGACGACTCGAACCGGTTGGGGAAGCTATTAATCTGGCCGCCTCGGTGATGTTGCGCGACGATCGAGTTGCCGAACTCCTCATCGAAGAAGGGGATTTTGTCGCAGCCGGACAGATCGTTGCCATCCTCGATTCCGCCCAACGCCTGCAAGCCCAACTCGACGAAGCCGAAGAAGAGGTTAGGGTTGCCCAGGCGCAACTCGCCCAAGTGGAAGCCGGGGCAAAAACCGGGGAAATTAACGCGCAAGTGGCCCAAATCGATCGGATCGCCGCCCAGTGGGAGGGAGACGAAGCGGCGCAGAAAGCTAAGATCGGTCGCATCGAGGCGCAATGGGAGGGAGAACGAATCGCCGCCGAAGCGCAAATCGATCGCATCGAGGCGCAATGGGAGGGAGAACGCACCGCCCAAGAAGCCACCATCGATCGCATCCGTGCAGAACTCAAAAACGCCGATGCCGAGTACGATCGCCATCAACAGTTGTATCGGGATGGGGCAATTTCGCGATCGCTGTTCGATAGCAAGCAGTTAGATTTCGCAACTCGCCGCCAGGAACTCGCCGAAGCCCAAGCCAACCTCAACCGCATCAATCGCACTGCCTCCGAACAGCTTGCCGAGGCCCAAGCCAACCTCAACCGCATTAACCGCACCACCTCCGAACAGCTTGCCGAAGCGGAAGTCACCCTCAACCGCATCAACCGTACCGGCATCGAACAAGTCAACGAAGCCGAAGCCACCCTCAACCGGATTGCCGAAGTCCGTCCGGTTGACGTGCAACTTGCCCAAACCCAGGTGAATCGGGCGATGGCGGCGGCGGATCGGGTGCGATCGGATTTGGAGTTAGCCTATGTCAAAGCCCCCACTTCCGGGCAAATTTTAAAAATTCACACCTATCCCGGCGAACAACTGGGGGAAAACGGGGTGGTGGAGTTGGGGCAAACTTCTCAAATGGTGGCGATCGCGGAAGTGTATCAAACGGATATCGAACAGGTGCGCGTCGGACAACCGGCAACCGTTACCTCCCAGGCTTTTTCGGGGAAACTTCAAGGTGACGTGAGTCAAATTGGCTTGCAGGTGGAACGGCAGGATGTGTTTAGCGATATGCCGGGGGAAAACCTCGATCGACGAGTCGTGGAGGTAAAAATTCGCCTGAGTCCTGAAGATAGCGAGCGGGTTTCGGGACTGACGAATTTACAAGTTCAAGTGGCGATCGAACCGTGAGGAGATTTTAGATTTTGGATTTCTGGCAGGTTTCCAGATTGGGTCTCCTCAATCGATAACCCAGTGGGAGAAAAAATGAAGAGGTGATGATGATGCGAGTGACGTATTTTGTTTTGTGTGCGATCGGGCTAATTTTTCCCTATTCTCAGTTCGTTCCTTTTTTATGGGATAACGGTTTGGATATACCGCTATTTTTTGAGGAATTTTTTGCCAATCGAATTTCCGCCTTTTTCGGCTGGGATGTTATCGTTTCGTCCTTGGTTTTCTTTGCGTTTGTTTTCTGGGAAGGTTCGCGACTACAGATGAAGAATCTGTGGGTTTATATTGCGGGCAACTTTTTAGTGGGTGTTTCCTTTGGGCTGCCATTATTTCTCTTGATACGGCAGCAGCATTTAATGGAAATCCCTGAGACGATTGAGAATTGAGAGTCAAACGAAGAAAATCGGGGTAGAGTTATGGTTTTTAAGCGCTTTCGGAAAACACCGCTAGCCTGGTTGCAGGTGACGCGAGAAAAAACGCGCCTGGCGGTGGCACTGGCGGGGATTGCCTTTGCCGATATTCTGATGTTCGTTCAGTTTGGATTTAAAGATGCCCTGTTTGAGGCTTCAGTTCGACCTCATTCCACCTTTGAAGCCGATTTAGTGGTACTCAATTCTCAATTTGAAACCTTTTTCTCCAGCAAAAGTTTTTCCAGAGAACGATTGTATCAAGTCCGCGGATTTGAGGGGGTTGAATCCGTTAGCTATTTATATGCGGGAACCGCCGATTGGATGAATCCCGAAACTCGGATCGCTCGTCCCATTCTCGTCTTTGGAACCGACCCGGCTAATCCGGGATTCAATCTACCCGAAGTGGATGAAAATATCGATCGATTAAAAATGTTGAATCGGGTTTTATTCGATCGGGCAGGAAGACCGGAATATGGCATCGTTCCGATTTTTGAAGCAGAGGGAACGGTAGAAACGGAAGTAAACGATCGCCTGATTGAAGTTGTCGGGATGTTCAGTCTGGGGGCATCTTTTACCGCCGATGGGACGGCAATTGTCAGCGATTCTACGTTTTTACAGATATTTCCCGAGCGATCGGTCGATCGAATCGAAGTGGGTTTAGTCAAGGTTAAATCCAATGCAGATTTAGAACGAGTCAAATCAGGTTTAATAGAACAATTATCCGAGGGCGTGCGCGTTTTGACCGTCGAAGAATTTGCAAATCTTGAAAAAGCTTATTGGGCTAATAGTACGGCGATCGGCTTTATTTTTAGTTTAGGAGCAGCCGTCGGTTTTATCGTCGGCATCGTCATCGTCTATCAAATTTTATACACCGATGTGAGCGAACATTTACCCGAATATGCCACGCTAAAAGCTATGGGATATACCGATGGTTACTTAATTGAAGTTCTGATTCAAGAATCGTTGCTGTTAGCAGTCTTGGGTTTTATTCCCAGCTTCTTCATTGCCTCCGGACTGTATTCTTTAGCCAAAGGGGCAACCCTACTTCCAATTGCGATGACGGTCAATCGGGCGGTACTGGTTTCGATTTTAACCATTATTATGTGTACGGCTTCGGGAATCGTGGCGATGCGGAAATTACAAACTGCCGATCCCGCCGATATTTTTGGGTAATTGGGAACTATAGCAGTTCGGGCTGGTATCATTCCCAATTTTCTGTCATGGGGAATGGGGAATGGGGAATGGAAAATACCGATTTCTTCGATTTGTGTAAATAAACTGATGACGAAGCGCTATCAATCGAGCGCGCAACACATCTAACCCATCCAAACATCGATCGACCTTCCCACAAATCCAACTCATTCAAATCTCGATCGCTTATCCCATACACCCAGAAGGGCAAAGCATTGCGATTTTTCAGTTATCGGTAAATCCATTATTTATCGCTGCAATGCTTTGCCCCTACGAGCACACATCCTCAACCATAAATGAATCGATCGAAACCGTCATGAAAACGACTGAAATGGCCTCCGAAAATCCCACTTCCTCCAACCTCGAACCCGTCATCTCCGTGCGTCATCTCAACCATTATTTTGGGGAAGGGGCACTACGAAAGCAAGTATTATTCGAGATTAACCTCGATATTTATGCCGGGGAAATCGTTCTCATGGTCGGACCTTCAGGTTCCGGAAAAACAACGCTCTTGACGATGCTAGGTGGCTTGAGAACCCCCAGCGAGGGCAGTTTAAAAGTATTAGGAAACGAGCTTCAAGGGGCAAGTAAAGAGCGCTTAACCAAAACCCGGCGAAATATCGGCTACATTTTCCAAGCCCACAATTTGATGCGATTCCTCACCGCCAAACAAAACGTGCAAATGTCTCTGGAGCTGCACGACGATTTTTTAACGGGAGATTTGGGGGAGAAAGCCACAGAAATGTTAGACGCGGTGGGATTGTCCGATCGCATCGATTACTATCCCGATAACCTTTCCGGGGGGCAAAAACAACGAGTGGCGATCGCCCGCGCCCTCGCGGCCCACCCGCAAATCGTCCTCGCCGACGAACCCACTGCCGCCCTCGATAAAAAATCCGGTCGGGATGTGGTGGAAATTATGCAGCGTTTGGCAAAAGAACAGGGATGTACGATTTTGCTCGTCACCCACGACAGCCGCATTCTCGATATTGCCGATCGATTGGTGCATATGGAAGATGGCCGGTTGACGAATGCGTAATGACGCCATGTGCGACAAAATTATCCAAAACCCCCTCGCTCGGGGTAAAGGGGGACTTTTCGACTCGCTCGCCACATAGTTTTGTTTAAAGTTGCACACCGCACCGATCGGAAAGATGGAAGCATGTTGCTTGCGTAAAACTACGCATATTTTGATGAATTTTTCGTAAACAACTTCCGAATTGGCAACAAAAAGTAGAGAAATACTGAGAAGTTAGCAGATACTGTTGTCTTCTTCTCAGAGTATCTACTGATGAATCCGATTGCAGAAAATCCGATCGCCCAACCCGTTCGCCAATCCAGACTCTCCGTTGGCTTAGAAGAAGTCGCTCAAATTCCCGATAGCGGCAGTGGCAATAACGCCGCTGCCCAGTTGAACCTACTTGCCGACCCCGGTGACGGGAGGCTGTTCGTCAACGATACGCGGGGCAAACTCTACGTTATTGAGGATGGAACCGTCAGCGAATACATGGACCTCGCGGGGTGGGTGAGAGGTGATTTTCGCAGTGCCACCGGTCAGCAGGGCTTTACCTACTTTGCCTTTCACCCGGAGTTTGCTACCAACGGCATTTTCTACACCGTTCATAGCGAAAACAAGGGTTCCTCCGTTCCCGATTTTCCCGTCACCGAACCCATTCTCGACAATCAGGGAAATGTTATTGCCAGTTCCCACCACAGCGTCGTTCGCGAGTGGACGGCAGGCGATCCGACGGCCAACAGCTTTTCCGGGACGTTTCGGGAAATTCTGCGGGTGGAACAACCCTATGCCGACCACAACATGGGGCAACTGGCGTTCAACCCCAATGCCCAACTGGGGGATGCCGACTACGGCAAACTGTATCTTGCAGTCGCTGATGGCGGCAGTGATGGCTTCCCCGTCAGCAATACCGACCCCCTCGATAACGGCCAAGATTTGAGTACCCCCCTGGGGACGATTTTGCGCATCGATCCGGCCGGTAACAACAGCACCAACGGCGAGTACGGCATCCCTGCTGACAACCCCTTTGTCGGCGACGGCGACCCCAATACCCTGGGGGAAATCTGGACCTACGGTCTGCGCAACCCCCACCGCATCAGTTGGGATACGGGAGGTGAGGGCAAAATGCTGATTGCCGATATCGGTCAGGCGTTCATCGAAGAAGTGAATGTGGGGATTGCCGGGGCGAATTACGGTTGGGGGGAACGGGAAGGCACGTTCGTGGTGGATGAGAATAACGAAGGGGTGGTATTCGAGTTGCCCGCCAACGATGCTGATTTTGGCTTTACGTACCCCGTGGCGCAGTACGACCACGATCGCCCTGAAGATGCAACGGGCTTTTTTGGATTTGCGATCGCCGGTGGATTTGTATACCGAGGAACGGCGATTCCGCAACTGGTGGGTCACTACGTCTTTGCCGATTTTGCCAACGATTCTCGATTTTTCCACGTTCCCGTTGAAGATCTCGTTAACGGTTCCCAAGCCCAGATTCAGGAGTTGCGACTTTACGAAGAGAACGAGGAACAGTCGTTTTTGGAACTGATTGGGGATAATCGATCGGATGTCCGATTTGGGGTCGATGCAACGGGAGAAATCTACGTCACCTCCAAGCAAGATGGAACAGTTCGGCGACTGGTGGCATCCCCGGAAACCCCTGGGGATGATGTGCTGGTGGGAACCGATGAGGATAACTTCATTCGCGGTTTGGGGGGAAACGATTTAATTTTGGGGGGATTGGGAGACGACACCCTGCGGGGAGATTATGGCAGCGACGTTCTTAACGGCCACGGCGATCGCGATCTCCTCATCGGGGGCAAAGGAAACGACACCCTCAACGGCGGCGGCGATAACGACGATCTGCGGGGCAATGGCGGAAACGACCTGTTGTTCGGGGGATTGGGAGATGACACCCTGGATGGGAAAAACGGGAATGACGTACTCGACGGCCAAGGGGGAAGCGATCGCCTGTTGGGAGGCAGCGGAAACGATACCCTCGAAGGGGGCGGTAACAACGATATCCTCAAAGGTCAAGTGGGAAACGATTTGCTCGAAGGGGGGGACGGAAGCGATCGCCTCAGCGGCAATCGGGGAAATGACATCCTCATCGGTGTAGACCCAGACGATATCGCCCCCGGTATCGGTGAAATCGATACCCTCAATGGCGGCATCGATGCAGATATCTATCGCCTCGGCGACACCGACTCAGTTTACTACGATGACGGTCTGGCAGCGACTCCGGGCATCGACGACTACGCCCTGATTCTCCAGTTGCAACCGGGGGATACCATCGAACTCCACGGGGTTGAAAGCGATTATGCGTTGGGCGATGCACCCGTGGGACTGCCCTCGGGAACGGGGATTTTCCTCACCGATGGCGAACTGCTGGCGATCGTGCGCGGTAATGTTTCATTAGATCTGGGCGGTAGCGAGTTCCAATTCGTTTGAGAGGAAGGCAACTTTCAAAGTCCACTAGCCGTTACACTGGGGTGCGTTGCCCCAAGAATGGATAACCCCAGGTCATCGGCAATCAGCTCTACAGTACCATCATCGCGAACCACCCACCCCGTGGCTTCCACACTCCCGATTCAGTCATAGTATTTTGGGACAATTGTTCTAATGCAGCGAGCAATTCTTCCGGACAGCCATTCCGAAGTTTCCATTTAGAGATGAGAGTAATAATAGTGTTCTCCTAGCTTTCAAAGTGAGGGTAGATATCTTCTTCAAAAAGAGTTTCGATCGCCTCCGAACCCGTTCTGGCGACGGCATCTTTATAATCTTCCCGCACGCTGTAATCCGTTCTGGCCGGTGGGGTTTCTAGCTTGCTCAACCAAGTGGAATGAATCGTTATCCCAATATTGAGTTTGGGATGGCTGAGTCGGTAGCGCGGACCGGAACTTAAATCCCGAGCATCGAAAATCCACAGTTCGCATTTATCAGCGAGTGGATTATTCGAATGAACGACAACACAGGTAATGTAGCCATCTGTCTGATCTTCAGAACCCGAACGGGGGATAAATTGAGGCGAATTGCCAAAGTACCCTGGCGGGAACTCGTAAGCGTCGGGAACGCTCAGTTTAGGTGATGGCGAAGTGCGATCGATATGTAACCGAAGCAAGTTTGACGGTTTACCATTTTTGAAAATATCATCGAGCAGTTCTGAGACGGGAACAGTTCTTCTTGCGTAGTCATCGTACATATCGACAATGAACGTGCTGACGAGGTCTTGCCACGCGCCCCAGCAATTCCAGTAAATATCCGTGAATCGCGTGGGCTGAAAACCACGCCATGCGTATATCGCTAGAGACCAAAGATACGTTTTGGCTTCCTCAACGGGGAGTAGAGTATGTTCTGTGGTTCGGGCCTCAACATCGATTTGCCAACATCCCAATTGGTTGACATCCATCGGCGCGACAGTTGCGCCAGAACGTTCTTGAAGAGCTTGAGTCATTTCGGGTTCTTGGTAATAGGATTCATCAACTTTATGAATAAACTCAGCCGGATCGGACGCATTGCTATGGGCGACATAGAGCGAGATCTTCCCTTCGGGATTCTCGTAGTCGGCGAGAAAATGTGGGGTTTCCGGCTCGATGGTAATTTTTTTTGCCGTTACAGAGAAAGCTCCAGGCTGGAGGTTTTTGCGGGGAATGATATAGATATCGGTATAGTCGAATGCTTCATAGCTCAAATGCTCTCGGAGAAACTCAAGGAAGCTAGCTTGTCGCTGCTTTAGAATTCGCTCGAATTCGTTATGGTTTTCTGTTTCTCGCCAAAGAAGTTTTTGCACTTCGGCACTTTGTTGGATATCGAGATAGGGCAATAAATCTGATAGAGTCAGTTTGAATGCGGAGTCTGACAAAATGACATAATCTCGGGTTAATGCCATTTGGTGAGGGCTTTGCCGGATTTTGAGCGGACGCTCGTTCTCATCGAGAACTTGCCACTGCGTAACATCCGTCCCAGAACCGGTCCAATGAGTGAGATAGACGAAGTTTTCTCCATTGAGATCTGGAGTGATAAAAATATCTTCAAACAGCCAATCTAAGAAGGCGCAAAATTTGATACATTGAACCCATTTACGAATACCAAAGTCGAGTATTCTTCTTAAGAATGAGTTTTGGTTTTTCAGGTATCGCTTGGCAAATTTTATTGCCCAAAATGGTAGATAACGCGATTGGTCAATCAGGTTTCTCTGTGATTTTCCCACATTGACCGTGAACATTTCATCGGTATGGGTATCAAAGACAGGATGCGCAGTACTCAGAGCGAAAGGAAATGGCATTTTGAATATATCGAGTGCCTGGGTCATGGGTTTCCATTGTTTATTCCAGCCGATGGGTGCGATCGGATCTAACGTCCGAGGATCGATTTCGTAAGGACGACCTCCATCCCATGTCACCAAGAGTCGTTCGCTGCCATCAGAAAACTTCATCGGGAGAAAGGCTGTATTTAAGGAGTTCCGATTACCGACGTTTATTGATAAACGAGAGAGACCAAAATTATGGAACTTGAGGAACGGATATTGCTCAGGCCAATCTTTTTGATATCGAGGATTTGTCTCTAGAGCCAAATCGGCATAATAGTCGGGTGTTTTCACGATTCGACTCGCCATCCACGCCTTACCCACCTCAGTGCGATCGGCATCGGAATCGGTTTGAGGGGTTTGATGAAAGTCCAAACGGTAAATCATTCCATCGCCGTTAAACAAAGGCGTCCAACCATCTTGAGCGGGTTCGACGACGTAGGAGGAACCCTCGTATCGTGGAGAATCTTCCGTACCAACCGGACCAACAATAAAGACATGACCCTGCAAATCTTCAGGCAGCACACAGGTATTCTCCGTCATTCCCTCTTTAACGATTAACTCAAGAGGTTGATGGTCTGCGTCTTGTCCGTAAAACTCTTCTCGACTGGTATATAAAAGAGCTTTAGGCCATTGCGGTGATGTTGTGCTATCGCTGGGATCGGTGGTAGGTTCTGTTGTGTTAGCAGTGAATTCATTCACATTACATACTCCTAAATTTCAACACAATGTTTGTCATCGAGCGACTTCGCCCGAGAACGTTGAATGAGACCCTCGAGTGCAAAAAACTTGGAACGTCGAAGATCGGAGCCGATTGCGAATCTTTTCTAGGTTGCAATCGTACCTGGTATTTTGAAAACGATTAATATCAGTGCGAGCGCAGAAATGACCGGTCTTGACTTTAGATACTGAAAGGATAGGTACTGAAAGAATTTGAAAAATGTTAGCTTTCCAACTTAAGCTTGCACGTACTCTTAGGTTTAATCAGTCAAGCACTCGTATCAAGTGTGCATATTAGCTTGAGACCACTGATATACAGAGTGCGAATAGTACATAGGATTTGCCGACGTTTGCAAGACTTCATACTGTATAGTGTTTGCAAAATTCCGCGATGGAGGCATTCATCGCAGCCAAAACATCGATCGCTCCATGTCTCAATACGCCCACCCGACGTCATCCATCGCAAATCACAATTCATTATTAACCATTACACTGGGGTGCTTTGCCCCAAAAACCGGGAACCCCAGCTCTTTCGGCAATCAGCTCTACAGTACCATCATCGCGAACCATCCATCCAGTCGCTTCCACAAGCTTTTGGACCGGTGCTAACGGCGTGACCCGAATCGGTTGGGATGAGGTGTCCGGGGTCGTGTCATTCCCCGCATAATGCTGCCAATCTTCCCACACCGTCTCGACTTGAACGATCGATGTTGGGTCTTCAATCAAACCGCCGCGTCCGGTGATGGTGAAGGAACTCCCGGCCGCACAGCCCGATACAATGCGATCGCTCGGATCGGTGGTTTCGCTGCTGAGTTCTACCAATCCGGCACTTGCATCCACATCGGGATTAGTAATTTGGACGATGCCATCGACACCGAGTTGGGAACTGGCGGTGATGGCACTGTCGGGGGAGACGAAAATACCTCGGGTGTTAATGGCAATATTCCCCCCGGTTCCCTCGAAAGCGTTGGCGTTGATGCGGCTGGCTTCGAGTAAGGTCAGGGTGTCCGTATCCAGGGTAATGTTGCCGCCATTTCCGGTTCCTCCGGCTTCCGAGTTAATTTGGCTGCCATTTCGCAGTTGCAGGGAGTTGCGAAGATCTAGGGAGAGGTTGCCCCCTTCTCCAGAGGCGGTGGAAGCGGTAATGCCGCCATTATCCAAAAAGATGGAATCGGCTTGAATCGATAGATTTCCGGCATTCCCCGTTCCTTCGTTTTGCACCGTGACCAATGCCCCATCGGTCACCCGCAGTTCGGGGGTCTTGAGAGTGACATCTCCCGGACTGCCAGAGGGAACTGGATCGAGTCCTAAAAACTCTTGCAAAGCCGGATCGGGAGTATTCGCCGCCGAACCAATCTGAGTGGGAGTTGTTACCTCTGGGGAAATCACTGTACCACTTAACTCCACGAACTCTGAGGCATCGATCGTGACACTGCCTGCATTACCACTGGCGATCGTATTAGCATCCACTCGCCCCCCATCTCGAAGGGTTAACCTTGCCGTATTGACCGTCACATTGCCGGCATTACCGGAATTAAAGGTCGTGGCTGACAAATTGCTACCGGAAAAACTAGGGCTAAACCCAAGTACTTCTACAGAATCTGTCGCATTGACCGTCACATTGCCCCCTCGACCTGTGACAAGTGCTGTTGATGAGATTTGCGCTCCATCTTCAAGGGTCAACTGTCTGGTCGATACGTTGATATTACCCGTTGCACCAGCACCAATGGATGCGGCCAAAATATTACTGATAAACGGTTCGCCATTGGGATCGAGGATGAAACCGGCGATCCGCACTGATTCTGAAGCACGAACGCTTATCGGTCCGCTGCGACCTGCTGCAAAAGTTCGCGTTCCAGCCTGTCCCCCATTGCGAAAAACAATGTGCCGCGCTGAAATTGTTAGCGCTCCGCTATCGCCGTCACTTACGGTTTCGTTAATCAAACTACTCGGGGGGGTTCCGTCGGGATCTAAACCAACTGCCACGAGGGTATCGGAGAGGTTAATCGCGATCGCACCTGCAGATCGATCGCCTTGGTTTTGAATTAATGCGATCGATCCATCGAGCAGTTCCAAGTTTCGTCCCCGAACGTGAATCGAACCACCGGGTTCGCCGCTGGCGTCGATGGCTGATTGAGAACGTAATGTAATGTCCTTAAAACTGGGTACGCCTTCATAACCGAGCGTCCAACCCACCTCTGTTGGCGCAAGGCTCACCTCTCCAGATGCCACGCTACCTAACTCAATCCGTCCGGCTTCTGCGGTTAGCACCCCACCTTCTAGAGTGATGTTTCCTCCCACCAAAGCCAGGGTATTTCCCGTTGGCACTTGCAATCCTCTAACATCGCCTCGGTTGTGGGGTGAGACTTGGGGCTGATCGATATCGTGTCCTAACCCCTCTACGCGAATCTCCCCTGTGGATGAAGGCGGTGAAGTAAACTGCAAGCCAATCGGTACGCTGACGGTGAGTAGGGGAGATGCATTGGGATTAGTCGCGCTAAAAAAGCTCCCATCGTCAAATTGAACACTGTCAGCAGTGCTACCCACAAACGAACCGCCAATATCTAAACTGGCATTAGCACCGAAGAGTATACCGCTGGGATTAATTAAGAATAAATCTGCCGTGCCGTTCGCGCGAATTAACCCATCGATGTTAGAAATTTGCCCGCCAGTCACGCGAGTAATAATGTTCTCGACAGTTAGGACATTGTCGAAAAAGGCAGTTTCTCCCGTACGGACGTTGAATTCCCCGAAACTATGAAATAAATTGCCCCCAGCTTGAGTACCACCTGTAATCTGTTGAATGGTATCTTCGACGGTGACGATCGAATTAGTTGGTAGAGTCGAATCGGGGACGATTTGAGCAACGGTACATTGGGGAAAAACGGCGATCGAGGTCAAGAGACTGGTAATCGCAAGAGGGCAGATGACTTTGAGGGACATTGATGAAGTCGATTAGTTTTGCGCGCGCTTCGAAATCCATTCTTTTTGTCCGCAAGCCTACTTTAAATCAGCTATTTTATCTATTCGTATAAATACTTACCTTTTTGTCTTTTGTCGATTTTTTTTCAGTAAAAACTCGTATATTAGTCCAGGTGGTTGTAAAAATCTATACTTTTCCTTTAGAGAAAATCTCATGACTTCAACTCTAAAGTAATGTTTTCTTGAACCCAATCGTTACAGCACGATAAGGAAATACTGAAATGAGACAACTTAACGAGCAAGACCTCAACGATATCCTCAATGGCGCTGCTTTTTTAGCCAGTGGGGGTGGCGGTTCGCGAGCGATGGGAGAAGACATCCGAGATTGGATATTAGAAGAACCTAATCCAATTAATTTAATAGAAGTTGACGAAGTCCAAGCAGTGGACTGGAGTGTTGTCTCTTTTGCGGGGGGAGCGCCAAGTAATTTCGAAGGGTCGGCTTCAGAGACTTCTTTAAAATTCAACTTTTCATCTCATATGCTGTCTCGTCAAACAAAGAATGAGGGTAAAAGTGGGGGCTATGAGATTGCCGATCTGAAAACATCGATCTTCTATCCCTTCGATTTATTGGAAACGACTCTCGGGCAATCTTTCTCCTCTGTCATGTCTTTAGAAATTGGGACGGGGAATACGTTTTTAGCGTTGTATGTTGCAGCGAAAAAAGGGATCCCGATGGTAGACTGCGACGGAGCTGGACGATCGATCCCCGATTTGAGTATGCTGACTTACAGTTCGCCCGATCTCCCCGTTTATCCGGCAGCCATGTCGAATATTTCCTCCAATGCTACGGAAATTGTCAAGTCTGCGCTTTATACCGAACAAGTTGCAAAAACGAACAATCTCCTGACCGATATCATGCAAACTTCAGAATTTGGAAATTCTGGGGTGATGGCAGCTTATGTGATGGAAGGTAGTACTGTCACAGGTAATACTCCAGTAATGGCTCAAACTGTTAGCGAAGCCCAAGGAGTCGGTGCAACCCTACGTCAGGCAACAACAGACCCAGTGACCGAACTGATCGATTGGTATAACACTTCCGGTAATTTTCCTGATGCACCTCGCGCCATCGAGTTATTCCGGGGAACCATCGAAACAATTGAGCATGAGAATATCGGTCGGCTCGATCGCGTCACAATTGTCTTGGATAACGGCACAGAAAAAATCTGTGTGTTGGCACTGAATGAAAACTTAATTGCTTGTCGCGATTCTTACCCCTTTGCAGGAGAGATTCAAGATCCGATCGCGATGGGACCAGATCTGATTTGTTATATAACACCCGAAGGACTTCCCCAGACCAATGTTGAAATTTACGAAGGACAAGAATTGGTTATTGTGGGGTTGAAATCTCGAGAAAAATCGCGTCAGAACCCATCGATTATTCAGGGCTATGATACGATATTGAGTGAGTTGGGATATACCGGAGGATACATCCCTATTGAAGATTTGAACCCCGGACTCTCTAGTTGATTCGAGAAAATTTATAATTCGTTGTATTGAGTCATTTTTTGATTATCTAAAAAAGAGCGATCGAATTTAGTGAGTCTCAGCAAAATCAATATCTGAGATAAGACACCCACTGTATTTCGATCGCTTTATCAATTTATACTGACACCCAATTTACTGAATTTCCATCGCTCGACCATGGGTGACAAGTTAAGGTCATATCGACGTTGTCAACCTCCCAATAATTAACCGAAAACCCGGAATTCCATTAAGCCGCTTGAAAAAGTATCTACTTTTTATCTCGATCGACACACCCTAGCTACACGAGAGAGATTGAACCCGAAAATTCAAGCTCTCCCAGCTCAGTTATTTCAATTTCTGATGGGGAAAAGGGGGTGTAATATTAGGTTCGCTTAAACACTTCTCATTAAAATTTTTCTGAATTCAGGCACAAGGGTTTCTTTATTGTAAGTAATTATCCGAACTTGATATAAGGAACTCGGAAGCCCAGATCTGCTAACGATTTCTTAAAGCTATTTGGAACTTTCAAATTCGGGGTTGCTCAAATGACGTAAATTCAAGACTTCAGAAAAAGTTGCACGAGCCGTAATTCACAATTCATCATTAATCATTACATTGGGGTACTTTGCCCCAAAAACGGGGAACCCCAGTTGTTTCGGCAACCAGTTCCACCGCGCCATCATCCCGTATCATCCATCCCGTGGCTTCCACAAGCTTTTGGACTGGTTCTAACGGTGTGACTCGAATGGATTGGGATGAGGTGTCCGGGGTCGCGTCATTCCCCGCATGATTTTGCCAATCTTCCCACACCGTCTCCCCCCGAATCACAGACATCGGATCTTCGATGATACCCCCGCGTCCGGTGATGGCGAAGGAACTTCCTGGGATACAACCAGAGAGAATGCGATCGCTCGGGTCTTTCACTTCACTGCTGAGTTCCACCAGTCCGGCTGCGGCATCCACATCGGGGGTCGTAATCGTCACCGTGCCGCTAAATTCTGCCCCTAATGCTGAAGTGGCGGTGATATCGCTTTCGGGGGTGAGTCGATCGCGAAACTGGGTGCCGAATATACCTCGAGCGGCAATGGAAACCTGTCCCCCGCGTCCCTGTAGGGCATTGGCCGTGATATCGCTATTTTCGAGTGCCACGAGGGTGTCGGTATTGATGTTGATGTTGCCGCCATCGGTATTTCCGGCATTGGTATTGAGGAGGCTGCCGCGACGTAATTGCAAGTCGGATGTCTGTAGGGTCAAATTACCGCCCACTCCGGAAACTGTCGCCGCGTTGAGTACCGCTCGATTGTCTAATTCGATCGAGTCGGCGATCGCGTTTAAATTTCCCGCATTACCTCCACGGGTACTGTTGACCGAGACCTCACCCCCATCTCGAACGATGAATCGACTGGTGTTCACGCTTAAGCCTCCAGCATTCCCCTCCCCAAACGTACTAGCACTGATATTACTCGGTAACACGCCATCGCGCGGCGACAAACCAAAGCCATCCACCTCAACGAATTCCGAGGCATTGATGAAAACATTTCCCGCATCACCTGTGCCAAAAGTCGTCGCTTGAACCGTTCCGCCATCCCGAACGATTAACCGCTGCGTCTCAATGGTTAGATCCTGAGCATCTCCCGAGCCTGTCGCAGCCGACCACAGCAAGCTTTGAGAGATTGCCAAATTGTTCGGAGGAATATCGAATTTTGACGTTCCAGATACCTCTACCGACTCCGAGGCGATAACAGTCAGCGTACCGCCCTGTCCGCTAAATAATGGATTAGTGGAGATAAATGCACCATCGCGGATACTCAAGCGTCCAGTTTCAATTCTGACATTACCAGCATCTCCAAAACCCGCACTAGTTGCTGAAATCGAACTACCACTCGCAGCCGATCGAAAAGCAGCTTCTCCAAAACCGGGAACGTCAAAGCCAAAGGAACCCAATAATTCTGGATCGAAACCCAATGGAATTGCCTGACCCGAGACATCTACGGCTTCGGTCGCTCGTACCAATACATTTCCGCCACGACCCGTGCCAAAGCTGAAAGCCACTATTTCTGCACCTAGGTTGACGACCACAGTTTCAGCCTCCACCATTAAGTCACCCGATCGACCAGAGGCAAATGAGGTAGTTGAGATGCTAGTTCTCCGGGGAATAATAATTCCAGCTCCCGCCAAACGAGGATCGATGAGGTCGTCTGTTAGAGTATTACCCAAAACCTCCAGGTTTTCCATGGCTCGAATAGTCAAGGGTTCACCTGGATTAGTTCCCAAGGTATTCGATCGCACGATCGAGCCTTCTTCGACTGTCACGTGCCGTCCCTGGATTTGAATCGGACCGCCACCATCTCCACTAGCATCGATTGTCGAAAGCTCCGATAGTCGAACATCTTGGAAGTTTTCGACTCCTTCATAACTAAAAGAGAAGATTTGGGGATTTTGAGAGGAGCGATCTAATCGGACTCGACTGTTATTGCCGACTGCACCAACTTCAATCCGTCCTCCCGCAGTTTGCTGTCCGGAGATGTCCGCTCCATCTTCGTCATCCACGAGCGTCCCGCCAACATCTTCTAGATCGATACTGCCAGCCGCAGCTGTCAGGGTTCCCCGTTCCAAGATAATGTCACCACCGACAAGAGCTAAGGTTCGTTCTGGCTGAACTTGAAGTCCCACGACAGTTTCTGTTCCATCTTCAGCCACTCGAATGGTTTGAGAGCGATTGACGATGCTTCCTGGATTGACTCCAAACTGCAAGCCGATGGGAACGTTGATGCTCAGTAACGGTGTAGCTTGGGGGTTGGTGGCACTGAAGGCACTTCCATCTTCAAATAACAGACTATCGGCAGTACTACCGAGAAACGAGCCGCCAATGTCGAGTTGAGCGTTCGGTCCGAAAGCAATGCCACTAGGATTGAGCAGAAACAGGTTAGCGCTGCCATTGGCGCGAATCAATCCGTCGATATTAGAAAGCTGTCCCCCAGTCACGCGGGTGATAATGTTTTCGATGCTGGCGGCATTGTCGAAGAATGCGGTTTCCCCCGTGAGGACGTTAAATCGATCGAAACTATGAAATAGGTTATTTCCCGCTTCCGTTCCTCCAGTGACTCGCTGGATCGCTCCATCAATGTTAATGAGAGAGTTGTTAGGGAGTGTACTGTCAGGAATAATTTGAGCGGAAACGGAGAGAGGGCTAGCTAGCCCTCCCAAAACAAAGCTAGCCGTCAATTTCCAGGGATTAACAAAACGTTTCATGGAATATCTAGTCGATTGATTTAGACAATCGAGCGATCGTCAGGTGCGATGAAGGAAAACTTCCTATCCAAATATTCCGTTTCGGTGAGAGGAAAGCCAGGATTTTCTGGATCTTGAAGAAAATACTGAATATTTGACTCCAGGAAGGCGATAAAAGCTGCACTCTGAAGATGTTGACTCAGTGCATCGACAGTTTCGTAACTTTCGATAAAGACGACTTCCTTTTGTTTATCTAGAGAAATCGCAGGTGGAGGTGGCACAAGTGGTTTACCTTCGCTATCTAAGGGATTTGGTGCTTGTAGATTAACGAGATACATCAGCGCTCCCGATTCAGTCTGAGCATTTTGGGCTAATTGCTCTAATGCCGCGAGCAGTTCTTCTGGGCAGCCATTCCGCAGTTTCCATGTAGAGATTAGGGTAATCATTGTATTCTCCTAGCTTTCAAAGTGAGGGTAAATCTCGTCTTCAAAAAGAGTCGCGATCGCCTCCGAACCCGTTGCGGCGACGGCATCTTTGTAATCTTCCCGCACGCTGTAATCCGTTCTGGCGGGTGGGGTTTCCAGCTTGCTCAACCAGGTGGTGTGAATCGTCACCCCCATATTCAGGCGAGGGTGGCTGAGTCTATAGCGCGGTCCCTGGCTCAAGTGTTTGCCATCAAAAATCCACAGTTCGCACCGTTTATCTGAGAGAGGATTATAGTCTGATGGAGCCTCAACATCGTAGAGAACCATACAGACAATGTAACCATCGGTCTGATCGCTCGGATCGGGACGGGGGACGAACTGGGGTGAATTACCAAAATGACCGGATGGAAAATGGTAGACATCCTCAATGCTTAAGGTAGGAGGCGCTGAAGTCCGATCTGCGTGCATCCGTAACAAATTGGCGGGTTTGCCTTCCTGAATGCTTTTGCGGATTTCTCGGACGGGAAGTTTGCGATACTTATATTTGTCGTACATCCCAAGGATGAACTCGCTTAACAGTTCCGACCAAGCCCCCCAACAATTCCAGTAGATATCCGTAAATCGATCGGGTTGGAATCCCGACCATGCGTAGAGTGATAGAGAATAAAGGTATTCTTTTCCGGAGCCTTCCGATTCAAAAGAATCGACGGTAAAGTGCTTGCAAGCTTGGGTTTGTTCTGGATCGGCATCAAAGTCTTCTAATTTGTCAACCTCGATCGCCCAACAACCCAAACGGTTGGCATCCATCGGCGAGACAAACATTCCGGCACGTTCTATCAATTGCTGGGTTTCTGAATCGCCATAAACCGATCGATCGTCTCCGTGCAGAAATTCTGCTGGGTCCGAAGCTGCGGTATGTCCGGCAAACACCGTGACTTTTCCATTGGGGTTTTGATAATCAACGAGAAAATGTGCGGTTTCTGGATAAATTCTCACCCGTTTGGTTGATACGGTACTCGCTCCAGATATCAAGCCATCTCGAGGGATGATGTAGAGATCGGTATGGGGTAATTGTGCGTAACTCAGGTACGGACGCAGACGGTGCAAAATGTCATCTAAGTCTTGGAGAATGGGGTTTTGACCCGTTATCAGAGGCAGTAAATCTTCAATGACGATCTTGAATGCTGAATCTGAGAGTATGATGTAATCTTTAGTGACGGCCATTTGATGCAAGCTTTGCAGAACCTTTATGGGTTCTCCTTGCTCATCGACAACTTTCCATTGCTCGATATCTGTGCCAGAACCGGTCCAGCGAGTCAAACAAACAAAATCTTCTCCCTCAACGTGAAAAAATACTCTTAAGACCCACAGCAGAATCTCAAAACCCATTGCGATAAACAAACCGAGAATAAATGCAACAATTTGCTTGATGATGGGAATTTTAATATGCTTGTCCGCCCATTCTGTCGCATTAAACTTTGCTAAACGCAACACGCCCAAAACCGTGCGTAATGATTTGCTACCATTGACGGTAAACATTTCATCGGTATGGGTATCAAAGGCAGGATGTGCCGAGCTTAGAAGAGGTGGAAATACCCACTTTAAGATATCTTGTTGGATGAGTGGATGCCATTGGTCGTGCCGTCCGATCGGTGCAACTAATTCAAGGGTCCGGGGATCGATTTCGTAAGGATACCCCACATCCCAAGTGACTAACAGACGCTCGTTCCCATTTGAAAACTTCATGGGGAGAAAGGCTGTATTCAGGTAATTACGAGCACCCAGCAGTAAAGAGACGCGGGTTAAGCCAAAATTTCTGAACTTTAGCAGCCAATCTTCAGCGGGAGAAAATATTTTTTTATACTTTTTTTGAAGCTTCGTTTCAAATGCATTATCTGCGTAGTGATCTGGTGTTTTAACGATTCGAGTTGCCATCCAGGCTTTACCCAATTCTTGTTTGGGTTCGCCACTTTCATTTTGAGTCGTTTGATGAAAGTCCAGACGATAGATCATCCCTTCGCCATTAATTAGAGAGGTATACCCTTCTCCATCGTTCGCTGGTTCGACAACAAAGGGATGATTTTCTGGATCGGGTTTAGTCGAATTGACATAACCGACTGAACCGACGATAAAAACATGACCTTGTAAATCTTCGGGAAGCAGGCAGGTATTATCCGTCATTCCCTCTTTAACAATTAACTCTAGAGGTTGATGGTCTGCGTCTCGTCCGTAAAATTCTTCTCGACTTGTGGATAAAACGGCTTTAGGCGATGGTGGTGCTGCTGTGCGATCTATTTTTGTTTCGGTAGATTCTGTTGCGTTAGCGCTTGATTCACTCACGTTACATACTCCTAAATTTCAACACGATATTGGTTATTTGTTATCGAGCAACTTTGCCCGATAACGTTGAATGAGACGATCGAGTGCTAAAAACTTTGAACATCGAAGATTAGAGCCGATTGCGAACCTGGTCTCGATCGCAATGGCACCTGGTATTTTGAAGACGATTAAAATTAGTGGGATCGTGAAAATCGTCGGTCAATGCTTGCCGATCTTAACTTCAGATACTGGAGGGATAGGTACTACTGGAGGGATTGGAAAAACATTCACTTCTAAACTTAAGCTTGCACGTTTGCTTAAGTTTATTTCAGTCAAGTATTGGTATTAAGTCTGCGTATTCGCTTGAGACTGTTTACATACAGAGTCCAATGATATTATACAGGGTTTGCCCACTTTATACTGTGTCGCGTCTGCAAAATCCCGATCGGGAGGTATTCATCGCATCCAAAACATCGAGTATCTCAAGATGCACAGCCACAGACGATGCGATCGCTCGGATTGGTAGTTATGCCAGTCAGTTCCGCCAATGCCGCGGCGGCATCCACATCGGGGATCTTAATTAAACTGAAATTATTTCACATTCAGAATGCGATCGATTTTGCTCGCAATTCGATGTTGTTGTTTTTTGAGTTGCTCGATTTTTTTGCCAGCCTCAAACCGAACGGGGGTCAATTTTAGAAAACTCCCAACCGAACACAGGAGAACCAGACTCACCAGAATCCACAATCCAGACAGTTGGAGGAGTTGAAAACTCTGCTTGCATTTGCGTCCGGCGATCGCTAAACCCCGAGCGATATTCTCCCATCCTCCGACGAGCGCATCCATCATCAATTGGGGATATCGAGAGCGATCGAATTTTGCCAGCAGCCAACTCATGACAGCAATACCGGCAATGGTTGCGGCAAACAGAGAGAATAACACCAGGAATCGTACCTCCACCGAGGAGTCTTCAGGAACGACCATCCCGTACTTGCGGGGAAAGAATCGCGCTAAGGGATGATGGGTTAAATAGATGTAGTAAGACCAAATGCCGAGGGTGGTGACGATTTGGAAGATGCGGGTACTTTGGGTTTGGCAAAAGCGGGCAAAATTCAGCAACCAGACGATTAAACCCAAGGAAATCGCACAATCGGCAAAAATCCATCCCCACAAACCCACGTACATCAGTGTTTGACTGGCTAACCAAAAGCCGAATCCGATAAATCCCGCATAGCGAGAAAATAAGATTCGATCGAACTGGCGCGGTTTGTGAAAGGCTGCCAATCCAGCCATCATTCCCATGGCAAATTCCGTCAGTCGCGAGGGAATAAATCCAAAAGGTGCCCGATGTTGAAAGAGTTCAAATAGCCAATTGGGTTGTTGGTTTAGGGCTTCAACGGTTTGGGGAATGAGGGTTAAAAACTTTTCGCTATAGCCGATGGGTTGTCCGTCTAAGGCATAAATGGCGATGGCGCGATAGGAAAACTCAATGGCGGCGATGACCAGAAAAAAGGTTAAATAATGATGAGGTTTCGAGCATTTTTTCAGCGCCCCGTACATCCAAGGAAAGAGTAAATACGCACCGACAATGAGCGGTACGTACCAAAACGCACCGGTTCCGCCGCCTCGAAATTGCTCGAAGACATTATTGAGTAGGAAAAAATCCAAAAATGTTTTAAAAATTCCCGCTTCGACACCGGGTTTGGGTCCGAGATCTAAAAATAATAAAAATGGGACAGACCCGAGGACGGCAATCCAATATGCGGGTAAAATCCTCTTAAATCGCTTGTAAAACCAAGGTTTCCACTGGATTTTTCCTTCAGATTTCGCGCAAGAGTAGGTCAGTCCGAAACCACTGAGGATTAAAAAGACATGAACCCCTTGCCAACCAAACCAACCACTTTTAAAGTGAACTAAAACGACCCAGAGAATAGCAATTCCCTTGCAGAAGTTGGTTAGACTTAAAATTAGAGATGGCTCTTTTTTGAGATTCATAAGTTTATTTGAAGAGCAATATTTTTACTTTTTATAAATATTCATTGTCTTTTGTTATGCTAACGCTTCCAATTTTAAGAATTATTTAGCTACGGTAAATATCGATCGATGAATTTTAAATTTTTAGTAAACTAAAGATAAAGATTTGCCGTCGGAGTTTGACAATCTGCTCGGCTGCTGTCTTTGAGCATCCCAAAACCTCACAGGTCCGAAGAAAATCGAGAGCGTGGAAGAACAACAGCATCCTCAAGCCAGAACAGATCGAAGCATTGTCGATACCCTACTGATGGAAGAAGCGACCGATCGAAATCTCGCAGAACTGGCTCGCCTGCGCATCCGCTATCGCGGGTTCCCCGGTGCGAGAGATATTCAAGCCGATCTTGACCGAGTCTTGCAAAAGTGGCAGTTAACTGAGGATATTTTATTTGAAAAAACTCGCCTAATTCATGCCATGGGAAACGTCTATTCCCAAGTTCGCAGTAACAAGCGAGATGAAGAAGATTGGAGTTAAAATTTTATATTTTTAACCCCGTTTAAATTGAGAATTCGACTGAACTGAATCTTACCGAGGTCTTGGATCCGCGAGATTACCTGCGTGAAAGCGCGTAACTCTTTTTTCCGAGAAATCACAGATTGACATCAAACATTCATGCGTAAAATTGCATTGGCAATTGTGAAGAGAGCGATCGATAATAGAATTACATTGAAAAAATTAAATATTTGCGATTGTTATCGGGTTTCATTTTGATGTAACCGCAACTCAATATCCAACTCAATTCTTCTAAAATTTCTACATGAAGGATACCCTAAAAATCGCCCCATTCAAAGAGATTGACTGAAGTCTGCAGGCATTTCGTTACCGATTTAATAGATACAATTGCCACTGAATCGAAGAAAAGCTAATGAGAAGGCTTTTCTAATCTCTCGTGCTGTTTGTTCTTTCATTTTCTCCCAGTTTGCCATGCTATCGGATCGTCTACTCGAACGTTCGCGACCTGAATATTCACCGTGCTCGACCCGTCAAGTGGATGCGGCGATCGACCCCGAAGAAATACCCTACGCGCCACCCACCGCATCGATCTCAGAACTCGCGCGGCTGATGACCCAGGAGGATGCAAGTTACGTGGCGATCGTTGAAGAATTGCAGGCACCGAATGGCAACGATCGACCCCGTAACCCCCTGGGCATCGTCACCGCTCGCGATCTGGTCAAATGCCAATCCCTCCACGGACAAAATCCGGGCGAT
Organism: Zarconia sp.; assembly: GCF_057467645.1. Taxonomy (NCBI): domain Bacteria; kingdom Bacillati; phylum Cyanobacteriota; class Cyanophyceae; order Oscillatoriales; genus Zarconia; species Zarconia sp. The sequence continues at coordinate 55,559 of NZ_JBRJXU010000076.1, read as the reverse complement.
CTCGCAGTCGAGTTCGCCCCTTTAGTTTGCGTCAGTCCGACGGATACCCTCGAGAGCGCCTATCGGGAAATGCAGCAGCAGGACGTGCAGTACCTGGGGGTATGCGGCGAGGACGGCGAATGGATGGGTTTGGTAACCCCAGCGAGCTTGTTGGGGGCGATCGAACCGAGTCAATGGTCTCCAAGTCAACCCCCAGCCCCAGAATCCGAAAACCTCGAACGGCGAGTGGGTCAACTCGAACTCGAAAAAATCGAGTTATTGCGCGATCTCGAAGCCGAAGTGGAACGACAAGTCCGACAGCGTACCCTCGAACTCCAACGGCAGGTCGACGTACTCACCCAGTCCGTGCGCAAATGTGCCCAAACCCAGCATGCCGAAATCGCCTTCCAAGAAAGCGAAGAGAAGTTCCGCCAACTTGCCGAAAATATCCGGGAAGTCTTTTTCATCCACGATGCCAAGTCGTTTCAAGCCATCTATATCAGTCCCGCATTTGAGAAAATTTGGGGATTTTCGAGCGATCGCATCTATGAAAATTCCTTTGCCTGGCTCGATGTGGTTCATCGAGAAGATCGCGAGCGCTTTGTGACCGAAGCCCAGCAGCGAGGGGGCAAAACCGCGTTCGAGCGAGAATATCGCATCGTCAGACCCGACGGTGAAATTCGCTGGATTCGAGAACGGAGCTTTCCGGTGCGAGACGCTTCGGGAGCCATCTATCGCCTGGCGGGAATTGCCGAAGACATCACCGAGCGCAAGTTAGCTCAAGAAGCTCTCGAACACCTCAACCAACAACTCGAAACCATTGTCGAGCAGCGCACCTTCTTGCTCAAACAAGCCAACGCTCGCCTCCAAGCTCAAATCGGCGAGCGCCAGCAAATCGAGAGCGAAATCGCCACCCGAGCCAAACAGCAAGCGATCGTCGCCGAATTGGGTCAACAGGCCCTCTCGGGAATGGAGCTACACCCCCTCGTTCGCCAGCTCGTTCTCCAGGTGGCGGCGGGGTTAGAGGTGGATTATTGCAAGATGTTAGAGATTTTACCCGACGCTCGATCGTTACTCACCTTGGGAATCCAAAACAATTCTGAAACCGACGGCATTTTGCTCGATCGCGAACCCCTCGCCGCCGGCAGTTGGGAATTCGATCGGATTGCCCAACAACCCAAATTGGCCGGTTGCGACGCCGGTAGCAGCCTCAGCGTTGCCATTCAAGGTAAGATTGCCTGCTTCGGCATTTTAGGAGCCTACAGTCGCCAGCCGCGCACCTTTACCCAGGACGATATCCATTTTCTCCAAAGCGCCGCTAACGTCCTGGCCGCCGCCATCGAACGCCAGCAGTCGGAAACGGCATTGCGGGAGAGCGAAGCGCAATACCGACGAACCATCGAGACCGCAGCAGAGGGGATTTGGACCCTCAATGCCGAGCGTCACACCACCTTTGTCAACCCGAGGATGGCAAAAATGCTCGGCTATTCCCCAGAGGAAATGCTCGGGCGACCGATGTCGGATTTTATGGAGGAAACCTGTTGGGCGAGCGCCATGGAAAACTTCGGTCAGCGCCACCCAGACAAACCTCAAGAAACAAGGGAACCACACGACTTTCAATTTCGCGCTCAAGATGGTTCCCCCCTGTGGGCGATCGTCTCGGCGACTCCCATTTTCACCGCCACCGGTCAGTATTCCGGGGTGCTGATGATGCTCACGGATATTACCGCGCGCAAACGAGCGGAGGCCGCCGTCGAACGCCAGCATCTCAAGTCAAAACTGTTTGCCGAAATTGCCTTAAAAATTTGTCGATCGCTCCAACTCGATGACATTCTCCAAACCACCGTTACGGAGGTGCAAAAAATCCTCGATTGCGATCGGGTTTCGATCTATCGGTTGTTACCGGATGGTTCCGGACACGCCATTGCCGAAGTCGTCGAGCCAGGACACGCCTCCCGACTGGATCTGTGTTGGCCGACAAACATTTTTGGCAGCGATCGCCAGCAATGTTTTCTCGAAGGTCGAGCGATGGCGATTGCCGATGTGGAACGAGCTGATGACCAAACCGCGCCGAATTTACTGGCGTTGATGCGCAAATGGGGCGTCAGAGCTAAATTACTCGTGCCCATTGTGCAACACGATCGGATTTGGGGATTCATCGTCGCCCATCAATGTTGCACGCCCCGATATTGGACGGGTTTGGAAACGGAATTGCTTCAGCAATTAGCCGATCGGGTTGGCATCGCCCTCGCACAAGCCCAGTTACTCGCCGCCCGCCAGAAAAGCGAGGCTCGATTCCGCGCCATGTTCGAGCAGGCTGCCGTGGGCATCGTCCAGAACGATCTCGACGGACGATTTATCCGGTGCAACCAAAAGTCTGGGGATATTCTCGGCTATCCCTGCGAGGAATTACTCACCAAAATGCTCGGGGAAATCACCCACCCCAAAGATCTCGTCCAATGCAATGCCGCCCTGGCTCGGTTATTGGGCGATGAGATTCAAACCTTTTCGATGGAACAGCGCTTTACCCGCAAAAATGGCTCGATCGTTTGGGTCAATTTAACGGTGTCTCTCGTGCGCGCGCCCTTGGGACAACCGGATTATTTTCTCGGCGTGATGGAAGATATTAGCGATCGCAAAGCGGCCTTCTACGAACGAGAGCAAGCTCAAGCCAAACTCAAAGCCTCTCTCTACGAAAAAGAAGTCTTACTCAAGGAAATCCATCACCGCGTCAAAAATAACTTATATATCATTTCCAACTTGCTCGATTTGCAGTCGGAAACCTTAGAAGATGAGGCGAGCAAACAATTATTTGCCGATAGTCAAAATCGCCTGCAAACGATGGCGTTAATTCACGAGCAGCTCTACAAGTCTACGGATTTAGCCACGATTGACTTTACCAGTTACGTTCGCAACTTAGTCAATAATTTGTACTATTCCTACGATAATACCGATGGCAAAATTGAAATTGCCATCGATGCAGACTCTTTACTATTAAACTTAGAAACGGCAATTCCCTGCGGGTTACTCATCAACGAACTGATAACGAACTCGTTTAAATATGCATTTCCCGAATCTCGCCCCGGCACGATCTCTATTCAAATTAATTGCGATCGCCACGAAAACATCCACTTAACCGTTCGCGACGATGGCATTGGGATTCCCGATCGGATCGACTGGCAAAATACCTCATCTTTGGGATTGCGGCTGGTGAATATTTTAGCCGAACAGTTGGAAGCCGATATCGCCCTCGATCGCCACAATGGAACTTCGTTTCATTTAGTCTTTCGCGAACTCAAATATCAAGAGCGATTTTAGAGGAAACAGGCATCATTATCGAGTTCGGTTAAATACTTACAATTCCGGTTTGAGTGAGCTTCGGGGGCAACGCTAGCTCTCGGAGGCTTGGGGAGAGAGTTAGAGCCAAAGTTTAGCAATCGCGCTAATTGTACAGCTAAGCGCAGCGCTTAGCTATAAGTACCTCTGTGAGGGAGTTATACAGCACCCATCATCGCCCCTAGACAATGAATTTGATAATCATTATCATTTTATTATCTTCAGTAATCCCGATAAATTAGCGTGAGCCAACCCCAAACGAATCCATCCTATGACGTTGCGATTATCGGCGCGGGAGCAGCCGGCATTGGTTGTGGCGTCGTGCTCAAAGAACTGGGGCTAGAACGCTTCACAATTTTAGAACGACACCAGGTCGGAGCCTCCTTTAGCCGTTGGCCCCAGGAGATGAACTTCATCACCCCATCATTTCCCAGCCATGGTTTTGGCCTGCTCGATCTGAATGCCGTAACCTTGAAGACTTCGCCGGCGATCGCCTTTCGCCGCGAACACATCAGCGGCCAGCAGTACGCCCTTTATCTGCAAACCGTTGCCGACTACTTTGAGTTACCGATTCAGACTGAGGTGGATGTGCACAGTGTTGAACCCTTGCCCCAGGGAGGCTTTGCTCTACACACTAGCAGCGGTGAAATGTCTACCCAATTTGTGATTTGGGCTGCTGGAGAATATCAATATCCCCATCTCAATCCTTTTCCAGGGGCAGAGCACTGCCTCCACAACACTCAGGTTCGGTCGTGGACCGATCTAGAGGGGGATGAATTCATCATTATCGGCGGCTACGAAAGCGGTATGGATGCCGCTGCCAATTTAGTCGCACTGGGCAAGAAAGTCGTTGCGATCGATCGCACCGGGACCTGGGCCAATCCTGACACCGACCCCAGCATTGCCCTCTCCCCCTACACCCTACAGCGATTAGAGTTTATCTACCGCACGGGGCGTCTGGAGCTGCTCGGTAACGCCCTCATTGAAGAAGTCAAACCGATCTCCGGCGGCTACGCGGTTTACAGCGAATATCAGAAATGGGTGAGTGCCAATCCCCCCATTCTCTGCACGGGCTTCGACACCAGTTTGAAACAGATTGCTCCCCTATTCGATTGGTCTGAGGGCTACGCTGCCCTCACTGAAAACGATGAATCTACCCTTACCCCAGGTCTCTTTGTGAGTGGTCCCTCCGTGCGCCATGGCGACCTGATTTTTTGCTTTATTTATAAATTTCGTCAGCGGTTTGCCGTCATCGCCAATGCGATCGCCCATCGTCTCGGCCTCGACCCCACGCCCCTCGATGCCTACCGCCAGGCAGGACTCTTTCTCGATGACCTCTCCTGCTGCGGCAACGATTGCATCTGTTAGTGAGGTTCGCAATGCCCACAGCTCCCCCCTCCCGGCACACTATTGTGCTCATCGGCAAAGAAAGTACCGGCAAATCTGCACTCGCGGCGGCTCTCACTGGCCAATGCCCCACCAGTACGAACATTCAGGGCTCAACAATTGCCTGCGAAACCTATCAGACCCGAGACGATGCCTTTATCGACACTCCCGGCATTCTCTTTCGCTCCGACACCATCACCACCCGCACGGCCCTGGCGCAACTCCAGGCTCATGACAGGATTTTGTTAGTCGTTAAAGCGACCCATATTGATGATGACCTGGTGGATTTGCTGCCGCTAGTGGCTGGGAAGCAAGGGCTGATAGTCGTCACCTTCTGGGATAAGGTGTTGCCTTCTGAGTTTACCGAGCAGGTCTTGAGCCGTTGGGAGCAAACCTCCCAGGTTAGGTTTATTCCCGTGGATGCCCGTCATTTAAGCCAGAGTCAACGCCAGCAGATTCTAGAGGCGTTGCAGACTCCAGCCCCCTTCCCCCAGCAGTGGAACCCGATTCCGGCGGGCTGGCGGATCGAACCCGCACCCACCTGGCTGGAGCATCCCCGGTGGGGCGGGTTGCTGGCCATCTTGCTGTTGCTGTTGCCTGCGGTTATTGCCGTTTGGGTCGCCAATGGAGTTGCGGGTATGCTCGATCCACCGATCCAAGCCGGATTAGCCCCTCTGGTCAATTTTCTATCCCAGGCCCCCTCGCTGCTAGGGGCGATTTTAATTGGTCGCTATGGCTTAGTCACCATGGGACCGCTGTTATTTGTCTGGGCGGTGCCGACGGTGATTCTGTATGCCCTGTTTTTAGGCGCATACAAGGCCAGCGGGTTGGTGGAACGCATTACCGTGGCACTGCACCCAATCCTCAGACCTTTCGGCCTATCCGGGCGAGATTTGGTGCGGGTCATGATGGGGTTTGGCTGCAATGTGCCCGCCGTAATCGGTACTCGCGCCTGTTCGAGTTGTTCCCGGTCCACCTGTGTGAGTGCGATCGCCTTTGGCTCCGCCTGTTCCTACCAGTTCGGGGCTACCCTGGGAGTCTTCAGTGCCGCCAATTTGCCCGGTTTAGTCGTGCCCTACCTGGGCTACTTAACCCTAACCACCCTAATCTACACCCGTTCGATCGCGCCCTTCGCCGCCCGTTCTCCCCACAATACGCTGACGATCGAACGTCGCACCTTTTTGGAAATGCCCCGTCGAGCGGCCATCTGGCGCGAAACCCAAAGCACCCTCAGCCAGTTTTTTACCAATGCGATTCCCATCTTTTTCGCGATCGCGATCGTCGCCTCAGTATTGGACGGGTTTGGCCTCATCACCGCTCTGGCAGCATGGATTAGTCCCCTAATGGGGCTGTTTGGCCTGCCTCCAGAAGCCGCTCTACCGGTTATTGTGGCCTCGATTCGCAAAGACGGATTGCTGCTTTTTGCCGAACCGGACACCCTGGCAGTACTCACACCCCTGCAAATCTTGACGGGCGTTTACCTGGCCGGGGTGTTGCTGCCCTGCCTCGTCACCGCACTCACCATCGCCCGCGAACAGTCGGTGCGGTTTGCGGTGGGGCTGATGGCTCGTCAGGCGATCGCGGCGATCGCGTTTTCAATGCTGTTGGCCTGGGGAGGCAAGTGGTTTTGACACTCCCCCACATAAACGATCGAGGGTTCGAGTCGATAGCGACTTCTTGACTCGATTGCCACATTCAGAGCAATCCTGGCTGGTGTACGCTGGAGGTACGGCAACAGTGACTTTGCCAAACACTGTCGCAAAGTATTCGAGCCATACCCGAAACTGATACCAACCCGCATCGCCAGGGCAAACGCATCTTAAGCTGGATGATTCATGAGCCGGTGACGAAGGTGCGATCGTGTGTCTGTCTGACGGGGCGATCGCATAACGTAAACGATCCAGGTTTAAAGAAAACAGTAGTAGACACTCGCGTGTAAGGTAATGAGGAAACCACTGCCAACATTGGGGTAAAAAACAAGCGTCTGCGGGCCCGATGGGATGATGACTACCTCCTCGAGGTTTTGGCTGGTTAAGATGCGTTTGCCCTGGTAACCGCAAACCCAAACTTGACATAGCACTAACCGAGCAACGATAATTGAAGGCTGGCAATTAAAACTTACGCTCGGATCGGGTACAGCCAAGGCTAGCCTTCTCCATCCACGAGAAAGCTAGACACCCGTACGGCTACCTTGAGGACGATTAAATGACTTACGCAATTATTGAAACCGGTGGAAAACAGATTCGGGTCGAACCCGGTCGCTTCTACGACATTGAGCTATTACACGTCGAACCCGATGCCCCAGTGACCATCGATAAAGTATTACTCGTACAACACGACGGAGAGGTTAGCGTCGGTCAACCCTTCGTCGAGGGTGCAGTGGTTGAAGGCAAGGTGATGCGGCACTTCCGGGGTCGCAAAGTCATCGTCTACAAAATGCTGCCCAAGAAGAAAACGCGCAAAAAGCGGGGACACCGTCAAGAACAAACCCGGCTGATGATTGATTCCATTAGCCTCAACGGTAAGGTCTTAGCATCGGAAGCCAACTCCACCTCGTCCGAAGGAACCCCAGACTCCACCCCAGAAGAAAGCACCCAAACTGCGGCAGAATAGAAACAGTTCGATCGCCTCAAAGGGCATCAAACTCATGAATGGCAAGTTCTGCCAGCCCAAATCAATTGTATAGCACGACCAAAGCTTGAGACCTCTGACCGTGCAACCCGCAAGCAGTCGCGAGCTTTTCGCTCAATGCTAACGGTACGGTCGCTAAGTGCGTACTGCTATACAACGTAAATTGCACGAAAAATTTCACAATCGATTGTCAAATCGGAGGATAGTATGGCTCACAAGAAAGGAACCGGTAGTACTCGCAACGGTCGCGACTCCAACGCCCAGCGCCTCGGCGTCAAGCGTTATGGCGGCCAAGTCGTCAGAGCGGGAAATATTCTCATCCGCCAGCGCGGCACGAAAGTCCATCCGGGAGAAAACGTCGGACGGGGAAATGACGATACCCTCTATGCCAAAATCGATGGAATCGTCACCTTCGAGCGCAAGGGTAAAAGCCGCAAAAAAGTAAGCGTTTATCCCGCTTAATCGTTTCTCGCAAGGGAAACGGGAGCCTCGGGGGAAATGAAAGAAACGGGGGAAACGGGAAAAACGGGAAAAATTAGCGACATTCTTGCTCCCAAAGTCCCCAAAGCCCCCGAAGCTCCACTAAATCGCCCGCACGATGCCAATAATAGCCAGTCGGTCGTTGAGTTTCGCGCGATTACCTTCGAGTTCCACATTAATCAGCCTGCCTCTTTTTTGCCGACCGGTGAACGTACAGTAGATATAGTTCGTCAATCCTCGAAAACAATACTCAATCTGCTTGCGAATCAACACAGTGCTATCTGAGGCCACTAAATCGAAAATTGAGTTGACAGCAGTGACCTCACCGAACGCATAGTTAAAAATTTCTGCAAACCGAGGATTGGCATAAAGCAGTTTTCCTCGGGTCGTCATAATAAAAATTCCCGTCATATCCATGCGATCGGGTTTGGGCGCTTCTACAGCGATTTCCCCCTGAATCAGGGTTTTGAGTTCCGGGTTATCCAACTTACTAACGGGATAGGACTCTTGTTCGCGCAGGGCAACGTACAGGCGAACGTTATCGAGTACGAGCGCGATCTGATCGGCCATTGCTTCCATCGCCTGGATCGTGGAGTTGAAGTGTCCGGGTCGAGCGTGCATCAACGTAATGAGTCCTAAGAGCGTTTTCCCTCTCAAGATGGGGATGCACAGAGCCGAGCGCACCTCATACGGTTCGTTGGGAAGCGTCAACCAGCGAGCGTCTGTTTTTGTATCCTCGATCGTCCCGATTTTGTGGTGGCGGCTGACCCAGCCGGCCAAACCTTTATCGAGAACCTGCCCTAAAATCGTTTGTTTCTGGGATTTGAGGGTTGCCCCTCGCGCCAGGATGCTTTCGATGACTCTACCTTTGGCATCGAGGAGAAAAATACTGCTCTCCTGGGCTTGGGTGATGTCGTTGAGCAGTTGTGAGACTTTGAGTAAGATCGATCGCTGCATCAGCCGACCCGACGATGCTTGTTCCATCTGGGCCCAGCAAGCCGTGAGTTCGCGTTGAGCGTGGATAACCGCTTTGAAGATTTGGAGTTCCGATGCATCTGGCGAGGAAGCTTCGAGGGTTTCCATGGGGGGGTCCGTCGATCGATCTCGATTATTCATCTCAATTGGGGTCTGAAAATTGTGGACTAGACATTTAAATGGTGAGTAGCTTTCCCCTTCTCGGTTCTCTGATGGCGATCGCACTGATTCGCGTCACCGAGTACAATTCCATAGCCTGTGAATGCTGCGGTACGTCCGTAATACAATATTACGGTTATATGTAGTTACATTCGGTGGCAAACTTTGATAGAGCGTTATACATTGCCCGAGATGGGCAAGCTGTGGACCGAGCAGTACAAATTTGAAACTTGGCTGAGAGTTGAAATTGCCGTTTGCGAAGCCCAAGCCGAACTGGGTCTGATTCCCGATCGAGCCGTTGAGGAAATTAAGGCTAAAGCCCAGTTCGATCCCAAACGGATTTTGGAAATTGAAGCTGAAGTTCGCCATGATGTAATTGCATTTCTGACTAATGTTAACGAATATGTGGGGGATGCGGGTCGATATATTCACTTAGGATTGACCAGTTCCGACGTGCTCGATACCGCTTTGGCCCTGCAAATGGTTGCCAGCGTCGAAGTGTTGCTCGAAAGCGTCGAAAATGCCATCCACGCCATTCGCTACCAGGCGCAGCAGCATCGATACACCGTGACCATCGGGCGCTCTCACGGCATTCATGCCGAACCGATTACCTTTGGGTTCAAGCTGGCGGGATGGTTGGCAGAAATGCTCAGGCATCGAGATCGGCTCGCGAACTTACAGCGTCATATTGCAGTTGGTAAAATCTCCGGTGCGGTAGGAACCTATGCCAATATCGATCCTCGGGTGGAGGCGCTCGCCTGCCAAAAGTTGGGACTCAAACCCGATACCGCTTCAACTCAAGTGATTTCGCGCGATCGCCACGCCGATTTCGTCCAACAGTTAGCGCTACTGGCCGCAACGATCGAACGATTTTCTGTAGAAATTCGCAACCTTCAACGCACCGACGTTCTCGAAGTTGAAGAATTTTTCTCCAAAGGGCAAAAAGGCTCCTCAGCGATGCCCCATAAGCGTAACCCAATTCGCTCCGAACGTCTATCGGGACTGGCGCGGGTGGTCCGCGGCAACGCAGTCGCCGCCCTCGAAAACGTCGCCCTCTGGCACGAGCGGGATATCTCCCACAGTTCCGTCGAACGCATGATTCTGCCGGATAGTTGTACGGTGGTTCATTTTATGCTGAGCGAACTGACTCATTTGGTGAAGAACCTCCTGGTTTACCCGCAAAACATGGAACGCAACATGAATTTGTACGGTGGGGTCGTTTTCAGCCAGCGGGTCTTGTTAACCCTCGTGGAAAAAGGTTTGAATCGCGAGGACGCTTACGCTGTCGTTCAGTCCTGCGCTCACGGTGCCTGGAACCAACCCGATGGCAATTTCCGCGAAGCCATTGCCGCGGACCCTCGCGTCACCGAAAAGCTATCCCCTGAAGAAATTGACGCCTGTTTCGATCCCAAGCATCATTTCCAACATCTCGAAGAGGTGTATCAGCGATTGAATATTTAGGAGAAGAGGGGAATGGGAAGCAGAGGGAGCAGGGGGAGCAGGGGGAGCAGGGGAAGAGAATTAAAAATTAAAAATTAAAAATTTATTCAGACTCTCCATCACCCTATCCCTCGATCTCTGCGTCACTGTGTCATCCAAACTACCCCACACCTCACACCCCACACCCCACACCCATTAGAAATGTGACAACGGTTTCTTTATCCCAACTGATCGAAGGTGCGCGTCAGGGACGGGTGGTGAGTTTTCCCACCGATACCGTTCCCGCACTAGCCGTTCGACCCGATCGCGCGGCCTCAATTTTCGCGCTCAAACAGCGCAGCCAGAACAAACCCCTGATTTTAATGGGGGGCGACCCCGAGGATTTGTGGCCTTATGCGATCGAAAGCGATCTCGAACGGGAAATTTGGCAGCAGGTCGCGCAAACCTATTGGCCGGGCGCGCTAACCCTTGTACTGCCGGCGAGCGATCGCCTTCCCGAGCAAATGAATCCCACCGACCCCACCACCATTGGCATGCGGGTTCCCGACTGCACCATCGCTCGCGAAATTCTCCGGCAAACGGGACCGCTGGCGACCACGAGTGCCAACCGTTCCGGGGAACCGCCCCTGGAAGACGTGGCGAGCATCGATGTCGCGTTTCCCCAAGTGTTAACTCTGTCGGAGGTTTCAGAATTTCCCGCTCTCGGCGTGCCGTCTACGGTGGCAAAATGGACGGGTCGAAGTTGGCAGATTCTGCGTCAAGGAGCGGTAGAGTTGAGAGAAGAATAGAGAGCTTAGTAGACATGGATTGGAGCAATTGGGTATTTTTAGGATTTGGATTGGTTTTGGGAATCGGGAGTCGGTGGTGGAAACCTTCCTCTGCGGTTGAGCGTGAGGAAGAGACGGTCGAAGCCGCCCAACCCGCAATCGATACGAGTGAGGTCGAGAATCTGCGATCGCAGCTCGATCGACTCCGCCTCGATTATCAAATGCTCGCGGATATGGTTCGCTACAAAGCTGGATTCTTAGCGCGAGTCTCCCACGAACTGCGATCGCCTCTGAGTGGTGCCATTGGCGCTCACCAGATTATTCTGGCGGATTTATGCAACGATACGGAAGAAGAACGAGACTTCCTCTCTAAAGCCAACGAATCCGCTCTAAAAATGGTGGAGATGCTCGAAGAGATTATCAAAGTCTCCAGAGTCGAAGAAGGGAAACTGCCCCTGAAAATGAGACAGTTTCCCCTAGAAGATATTTTCGAGGAAGTGTACGGTTTGACGTACCTACAAGCGACGAATCGAAATTATCCGTTTAATATCGAGTATCCCGATCCCGAAATTCAGATTTACACCGATTTTAAAATCTTGCGGCAGATTTTAGTCCACGCCATCGAAACGGCAATCTCGAATATGGAAGAGGGAAGTTTGAACTTTTTGGCTCAAAGCATTCCCTCCCAAAACCAGGTTATGATTTGGCTGGATTCCCCCTGTCCTTTTGAGACTTGGAGCGATGGGATCGATTTCCTGAAATCGGAATATCCTTCCACTCCTGAGTCCGTTCCTCAACTTTCCGCCGGCTTAAGCGTCGATATCGATCGCAGCCTACTCGAGCTGATGGGAGGACGCTTGGAAATCCTCGCCGCGCCGCAAGAGGGCGATACGGGCTACGTTACTCGGATTCAATGCTTGCTGCCATCGATCGCTCCCGTTCCCGAAGTTCCGGCATGAGGGGACGATTGTGCAATACCATCGTGGTACTTGTATTTTCCTCGAACCCGATCCGCTTGTAAAACTTTTGTTGGTAGGTCGTCATTAAATAAATGCGCTCCACGCGGTTCATGCGAGGATGGCTGAGCAAGGTTTCGACGAGCTTGCTACCCAAGCCGACCCCTTGATATTCTGGATGAATGGCCACATCCCAAATGGTCGCCCGGAAGACACCATCGGAAGTTGCACGGGCAAACCCGATGAGACGCTCTCCATCCCAAACGGTAATGACCGGAGCGCTATTGTCCAGGGCGATCGCCCAATCTTCCAGACTGCGCTCTTGAGCCCAAAAAGCCGTTAATTTAAACAGGGCCTGGACTTGATGAAGGTCGATGGGGGGTTGACATTCGCTCGATAAGGCGGTGTCGCGAATGCAAAAGCGAATGTGGCTGCAATCCATTGTCATAAATCTGTAGGCCTCCTCAATCTACGTTAACGTGTCTTGTTGAATGGTGTTCTGTTAAAGCAATCTCGCTCATATTAACGAGATTTATCAGATTTTGATAGATGGGATACGATCTGCACGATCGTTTCTTGACCGATTCCATATCTGCCACTGTTGGAAAAGGGGCGATCGAAGGAGGGAAGGGAAAAGGTGAATTCGCGGATCGACAATGTTGGGTGAGCCATCGAAAATTGGCACCGGGTATTATTCATTAAAAACTGGCGATTGCCTTATCTGGTATGGGGTCGACCGCTCGGAAACGACAAAGATTTTCTTCGCGTTACACCAGCGAGCTCGATGCGTTGTGCCATACAGGAGTGCAAGTTTGACTCCAATACTCCAACGTTAGCTCGGGTTCGGTTTCAACCCACATTCTCGAGCGATCGAACTTTGACATTTATCCCGTTTTCCCACGGATCGATCGACTTGATTGACGGAGGTTATAGCAGTCCCTGCCGGTATCATTACAAATTTTCAGTCATGGGGAATGGGGAGGGAAACGGGGAATCGAAACAATCTATTTCTTCAATCGTGTAAATACACCAGCGCGAAGCGCTAGATTTGGCGAAAACGGCGATTCGTTCCGAGTGAAGATCCCTCAATCCTTTACTCTTTGGCAACATCATCATCCGTTCGAGCCACCTCATCTGCATCCGGAGATTCTTCTTCAACCTCTCGAAGGTTCACTTGTGCCACTTCAGCGTCTGGAATTTGAGCATCGGCCATGTCACCTTCGGGGATTTGAGCCTCTGATGCTTCTGGCTCGGAGACTTCAACCTCTGATGTTTCTGGCTCGGAGACTTCAACCTCGGGAACTTCCACTTCCGAGAGTTCTACATCTGATATTTCTACATCCGATATCGAAAGAGATTCGAGATCCGATGCCAAACTCGACTCATCCGAGGAGCCTTTCTTCACCCGCACAATGGGCAAATTTGCCGTGAGTGCCGTGACGCGCTGGCTGCTATCGAGGGAAAAAATCAACCCCTCCGAATCGACTTCCACGTATCGCGACACCACTTCCAAGATTTCCTGCTGCATCGACTCGATGGTGGCCGGATTCAAATCGGCGCGATCGTGAGCGATGACGAATTGCAAGCGGCGCTTGACTTCGCTGCGGCTATCGTCTGGTGAGTTCGAGCGCCGAAAGAGTCGTTCTAGAAGTTGGGTCAGGGTGTACATGGGATTTCATCGATATCGCAGTGGGAGAGCATTAGACTTTTGGAAAAAAAGGGTTCAGGAGGAAAGAAATCGATCGGTTCAACCGAGAAACTGGATGAATTTTTAATTTCGACCCGATGCCTATGGACGATCGGGCAAAAAGCCGGTTGCGATCGCCGTTTGTCAATCGATTGTCGAACCAGCGCCGATTATGGGTATGGTGCCAGAAAATCGGTGCTAGAGAATTTTCGAGGTCAAAATCTTTCGCAGGCGGGTGAAGAAGTTATCGGGGGGTGCAGACCAATCGATAAACGGAATTTTCTCACCTTCGAGGCGACGGGTAATATTATCGAAGGCACGACCGGCCGGCGAGAGTTCCTCAGCCAGTACCAAAGGTTCCCCTCGGTTGGTGGAAACGATCGCCCGTTCGTCATCGGGAACCACACCAATCAAAGAAACCGCCAGCAGTTCCCGCACGTCTTCCACCGACATCATATCGTTGGCTTCCACCATCGCCGGTTTGAGGCGATTGACAATCAAGCGAATCCGCTTTACCCCGTTGGCTTCGAGCAAACCCACCACCCGGTCGGCATCTCGAACGGCTGCAATTTCCGGAGTGGTGACGATAATCGCTTCCTTCGCCGCAGCGATCGCATTTTGGAAGCCATGTTCGATTCCCGCCGGACAGTCGACGAGAATATAGTGAAACTTCCCCGCCAACGCGCCGATGAGTTTTCTCATCTGGTCGGGGGTGACCGCATCCTTCATTCGATTTTGAGCGGCCGGCAGCAGGGCTAAATTACTTTGCCGCTTGTCGCGCACTAGGGCCTGTTCCAAACGACATTCTCCCGCGAGCACCTCCACGGCCGTATAGACGATCCGATTTTCCAAACCCAGCAACAAATCCAGGTTCCGCAATCCGAAATCGGCATCGACGACCACCACTTTGCGACCCCGTTTCGCCAGTGCCATACCAAGATTAGCCGTGGTGGTGGTTTTGCCCACGCCTCCTTTACCCGATGAAATGACAATAACTCGACTCATGATAGGAGATGTTTGAACGTAAGGATTGAACGATGCCGACCGGCTAGATGCGGCTAGTGCAACGCGGCAGAAATAACAAGCTCGTTATCAACCGCTGAAAGCTATGTACAGTAAGCATTTTTAATTTTGCATTTTTAATTCTGCGTAGCAGCTACTTGGAATTTCGCCTCGCAGGTTTCGACCCCAGGAGCATCTGAGTTCTCGAAAAATCGCTCGCGCGGGTAATGCGAATGCCTTGGGGAGTCTCGTAGGCCACTTCTGGGTAATACTGGCTGGGTGGGTTGGCTGGAGCGCGGGCCACGGCTTCGGCAATCCGAAGTTGGGTCGGCTCCATTTGTAATGCCATAATCATACACCCAGAGTTGCCAGCCGCTCCGGCGTGGGCCAAACCGCGCAGACGACCCCAGACGAGAATATCCCCATCGGCAATGACCGATCCGCCGGGGTTGACATCGCCAACGATGACGATCGTACCGGGATGGCGAATTTCCACCCCCGATCGCACTGTGGTTTGTAAGTATAAAGGTTCCGCAAGCGCTTGAGCTTGGTTTTGAGCGACTTGGTGCAAGCTCTCTTGACGAGATTGCTGCTCGACGGAGTAGCCGGCCGTTGCTGCAGCCACTGCTGTTTGTCGGCGACAGGTGGAGACGCGATCGAGTTGAAGTTGTTCTCGGCTGAGGGTTTCGGCGATTTCTTGGAGTTGGCGTTGGTCGAGCAGGCGATCGACAGCGATTAGATGTACGGTGGTATTAGGCTGCCAGAAGCGCTCGCCACCATTGAGACGATGTTGAAGCTGTTGCGACAATTCCGTCCACGTCAGTTCCCCTGCTGCGTCCCGTTCTTCGGCTTCCGGCGGCAGCAGCAGCAACAAGCGTTCCCCATCACTCTTCAATCGGACTTGCAGGTTGCGATCGAATGTTTGGATGGCATCGGGGACTTCAGAAATCCCGACCTCTGAAGATGGCACTTCTGGAGTTGGCACTTCTGAAGACGGCGTTTCTGGAGTTGGCACTTCTGAAGACGGCGCTTCTGGAGTTGGCACTTCTGAAGACGGCGCTTCTGGAGTTGGCACTTCTGAAGACGGCGCTTCTGAATATCGTGATTCTGGAGACGGTGTTTCTGGAGTTGGCACTTCTGGGGCTTGCACTTCTATATACAGCTCTTGAGGAGCGCTCGATTCGCCAGAAGCCGAAGAATCTGTGGTCATGCAACATCGCGGGACTTGTACGGATGAGATTATATCAAGTTCGGGTGTTGGGTGTGGGGTTCGGGCTTCGGAGACTTGGGTTGGTCTCGGCAATAGAGGGAGACCCAGTTGGCACTGGAGGGAAAATTTGCCCTTGTCCTCCAAATTGGTGATGGGAAAGTTCACCCGTTTGGATGAATTGCCCATTGGAGAATGTGCGGTATTCTACAAATATCGACATAAGCCTGTGATTTCCCCATCCAACTCGGTGGGGTATTTTTTTGGGAATGTATAGCAGTTCGCGCCGGTATCATTACAAATTTTCAGTCATGGGGAATGGGGAATAGGGAATGGGGAATGGAAAATACCTATTTCTTCGATTTGTGTAAATACACCAGCGCGAAGCGCTATACGTCTAATGTGTCTTGAGTGGAATTTAGAAAAATGGCAATCGTAGAGCGCTCTACCCTCAAGGGTAGAGGCTGGTTGACTGACAAAACTTACGAGATCGCATACTGGTAGGTTTGTACTGTAATCGCTTTTGTCGCTGGCGCGATAAGGGGGTGTGGGAAAAGTTGCTCGAGCGCTCAAATTCGTCTAAACTCCAGTATCCGTTCGGGAGAAAACAGTTGCCGACGAGGGAGAGAATTCGGCCGCCTCGCAAATTTCAGCATAAGGACAAACCTGGCAAATTTCCGATGAGGGGGTGGGGGTGTAGTCTCCGGCGAGAATTCGTCGTACCAATGCCGTTGCCTCTCGCGCGGTGGTTGCTAAATCCTCTGCCCCGAAGGTATGCAGGCGATCGTGCCGCAAATAGGCAATGTGAGCGGTACGGACTCCGGTTGCCTCTGCATAAGCCCAGAGTTGGAAGCGGTGATATTGGGGCGTAACCTGGCGATCGGTTTTGAAATCCAACACCCAATCCTCTCCAAGAACATCCACTCTCCCGTTTAACGTCAAGCCGGCAAACGTCAAGCTAACGGGTCGTTCTTTGGCAACGATGCCCTCGCGAAACGGGGCGTAACAGTCCTGACGATCGAATCTTGCCGCCAGAGCGATCGCCTCTTCGATGGATTCTGGTGCCAAACCGGGGTCGAACCGTGCCAGGGCTTCCACATCCCGAATTCCCGATTCGAGGGCTTTGTGGGTGAGGATGCCAATGCGGCAGGCTTGGGCAATTCCGTCCCCCAACCCCGGATGACCCCGTACGACGGCAAACTCGAATCGCCGGGGACAGCAGGCATAATCGCTCAGGGCAGTTACGGGAACCTCGAAAATCCCCGAACCGACGGAACCCAGGAGAGTGGGTGAGCTCGGCAGTGGGGTTGATAGGGTGCGGGTCTCGAGTCTCGGGTTTTCGGGCATTTCCCAAGTTTGAATGGGAATTCCAGCCGCTTCGAGTCCCGGACGCAGGCGATCGAGTCCTCCCCCTTTGGGATCGCAAGCGGTCAGCAGAAGGCGATCGCGCGCCCGCGTCAGGGCAACGTAGAGCACTCGCAGGGCTTCGGCGTCTTCGAGTTGTTTGTGCATCTGTTCTAAGACGATGTAGAGGACGGGTTTTTGGGGTTCCCCGGCCCCATCTTCCAACTTCAATCCCACCCCCACATCGGGATCGAAATAGAGAGGTGGAGGGGTGTTTTGACTGGTTCGGGCTAAATCGGCAACCACCACCACCGGCCACTCCAACCCTTTAGAAGCGTGAATCGTCATCAACGATACGGCATCTTTGGCATCGAGGGGAGGGCGGGGAATTTTGACGTCGGTTTCCACTAACTGTTTGAGGCGGCGCACCACGGCAAAAACGTCCTGACTCCCCGCTTCTAAGGTGCGTACCAGTTCCCGAAACCCGCGCCAGTCTGCTTCTCGCCGGGCCGCACCGGGAAGATTGGCAATGGCGGCCGTATATCCGGTCAGGCGATCGACCCGTTGTAACAAGCGGGAGGGGGGTTCGCGATCGCGATCGGCTAGGAGTTCTTTGAGGGTGGCGATGGGGCGCCCGAGTTCGGGGAATTCCTCTCGACGATCGACGTCTTGCAGGCGATGCCACCAGGCAATTCGCTCCCGATCGGATTTTTTGGACGATCGTTTTGATTTTGGGGATGGGGATTTTTGGGATAACTTCTGGCGAGAAACCCGATATAAAATCCGATCGCTGAGGGCGAAAAACGGACTGCGCAGAATGGCAATCAGAGCGATATCGTCTTTGGGATCGGCGAGAAATCGCAGCAGGGCGATCGCATCTTTGACTTCCCGCGTGGCCAGCAAACTTTCTCCCCCGGCAATGACCGCCGGAATGCCCGCACTTTCGAGAACTTCGCTATAGGTTTGCAAGGCATCCCAAGTCCGGGCGAGGATAGCGATATCTCCGGGGGCGATGGGGCGCAAATCGCCGTTTTTGGCGCGAATCGGGGTTTGGGCAGTCAACATCTCTTGCAACATTCCCACCAGATGTTGCGCTTCGGCGAACTGACGCTGGGGTTTGTTAATCCCCCGTTCGGCGTGGATGGCGTAAACTTCCAGATGGGGACTGGGGTGGGGGGCATCGGTGCAGTGGGCGGTTAAGTCTTGGTGAATCTCTCCGAGGAGGGGTTGAAAGAGGCGGTTGATACGATGGACTAGGGATTGGTGGGTGCGAAAACTCAAATCGAGGGTAATCGCTTTGCCCCCGTGGGAGACAATGCGATCGCGCTTTCGATCGAATACCCTCACATCGGCGCGACGAAAGCCGTAAATGGATTGTTTGACATCGCCGACAATGGTGAGGTGAGTGCCTTGGGTAAGGGCTTCGAGGAGTTCGGCTTGGACGGGGTTGGTATCTTGAAATTCATCGACTAAAAAGACCCGATAGCGAGCGCTCCATTCCTGGCGCACTCGATCGGATTGTAGGGCTTGGAGGGCGCACGCTTCTAAGTCGGAAAAGGTTAAAACGCGACTGCGGTATTTGAGCTGACTCAGGTGGTTTTGAATCCAGTCAAAGGCTTGTGCCAAAACCGGTAAGATTTGCGCGAATTGAGCGTCTACCTCCCCCAGTTCTAAGGTCACCAGTTGCTGGGCGAGGGCTTTTTTGACCAAGTCTCGTACTTGAGAAATGGCTTGTTTGACAATGGGTAACGCCCCGGCTTCCCAATTCTTCTTGCTGCCGACGTTAATTTTGAGGGTTTTCAGGGTTTCGAGGGACGTTGCGACGTTCTGCCGTTCCTCGACCCGGGCGATCGCGCTGCACGCTCCTTGACGGTAGACTTCTAATTTATCCCCCATTTTGCCGATATAGCGTTGGAGAATGTCTCGACTTTGGGCCCACGTGGGATGGGTGCACAATGCTTCTAAGGCCGTTTGCCGAATTTCGGTTGCTAAGGCCTCCCATCCTCGATCGCCTTTCGCCAGGGCGCGACGGGCGGAAATCGGATCGTCGATGAGGGATTTGACGGCAGCGGAAAGAAGGGAATAGGGAACTGTTTCGTAGAAATGTTGGGGGAGTTGTTCGAGGGCATCTTTCAAGGCATCCGCCAACCACAGGTCTCGCTCTAAATCGTCGAGCATGGCAAAATCTGGGGGGACGCCCGCGGCTTCGGGATACTGACGGCAAATGCGCGCTGCCAGGGCGTGAATGGTGCTAATTTGCGCGGCTTCCAACTCCGCAAGCATCTCTACCGCTTCGGGAAATTCTTGAGACACCGTCGATCGAATGCGCGATCGCAACTCGCTTGCTGCTTTTTCGGTAAACGTCACCGCCACCATCTCCAACGGTGAAATTTGGCGTTCTCGCAAGTAGTACAAGTAACGTTCGACGAGCATGTAGGTTTTGCCCGTTCCCGCTCCTGCCGTGACGGCGATGCTATAGGGAGCATAGGCTGCGGCTTGCTGTTGGGAAGTCAGACTCATAGAGCGAACAGAGGGAAGAACTCAACATTAATGTGACTCGAACAGAACTCACACGGTGACAAAGCTCTTAAGATATTGTAAAAGTCAGACCTTTTTAAACTTTTATTCTGTGCGAGTTCCCATAGACCGCTCGAATTGAATCGTTCGAGTAACATTTTCTGCCATTAATACGTTTTGTCAGTTAACTCCATGAACATCACAAACGAAGCCTACGTATGTGAAGAGCGAAAAAACATCGTTCTCTGTCCGCTCTCGGGAGAGAAGATGCAACTTCGTTTTTCGATTCCCAGAGATTGGCGCCGACCTCAAATCGAGCGAGATTTTCAATTATATTGGTGCGATCGTTCTCAGTTTGGGTGCATCTATCCGACTCCCACACCTCAAGAGGTTCAAGAGTTTTACGCTCTCGACAATTACTATACTCATACCCAGAAGTCTCAAGGGTCAAAATCCCATTCAACTCAAAATTTCTGGGAAAGACTACTCGTTCGCCTCGCTTGGCAATTCGATCGGGAAGTTGCTGTGGTCAGCGATCGCGATTGGTTCTCAAAACAGTTTGGTTCCCAGCCTCGTTCGATTTGTGAAATTGGCTGCGGTAGCGGACATCATCTCCAAGCATTACAATCTTACGGACATAGGGTATGTGGTGTCGAACCGGATCTGCAAGCCTACATCGTTGCCGGGCAACGCAATCTCCCGATTTTTCACGGCAGTGCTGAATCTCTTCCGGAACCGATTCAGTCCCAACGTTACGATGTCGTGTTGATGAATCACGTTCTCGAACATACCCTCGATCCGATTCAAGCGGTTCGGAACGCACTGCAGTTACTCGCACCGGGTGGGAAGCTGGTTCTGGAAACGCCTAATAATGCATCTCGAAGTTTTCAACTGGCCGGTCCGACTTGGTTTCACTTGGATGTGCCCAGGCACCTGTACTTTTTTACCCCCCACAGCTTGCGTTTAACCTGCGAAAAAGCGGGGGCCAAAATCCTGCGTACGGAATTTAGAGGGTATTGCCGTCAATTCAAATCATCTTGGATCGAAACGGAACAAAAAATTTGGGAGATTTTTGAAGACTGTGGCAATAGCCCAAGGGGGTTACCGCCTAAAAATTCAATGTTAAAAGCGTGGTTCCTCCTGCTACGTACGGTTTTTGCTGCCAAGGAACGGAAGTACGATTCCGTACGGGTCACCGTCGAGCGATCGATGATGAAATAACTCTCCCAACCTCGAGGCGATCGCCCTCGAGTGAGGATGTCGTCGGGGCAAGCAAGACAAAGGACTTCGCGTGATGGAGTTTCAGTTATCGCAATCTTGACAAGAGCCAGGGGACTTTTGCTAAAGATACTCGCCACTCCCGATCGATTTGCACGATGGATGAGTACGGCGAGACTTCTTGCTTGCCTTGGGACGGCTGATGACTTTCTTGGTGACCCTTACTCACTCAGCTTTGCTTTGACGATCGCCTGTACTTTTTTCCCATCCGCTTGACCTTTCAGGCGCGCCATCGTCGGACCCATCACTTTACCCATATCTTTGGGGGAGGTGGCTCCGGCGTTGGCGATAATTTCAACGACTACCGCCTCGATTTCTGCATCGGAGAGCTGTTTGGGAAGATACTCTTCTATAACCCCCAGTTCTTGGCTTTCTTTCTCGGCTAAATCCTCCCGTCCGGCTTTTGTGTATTGCTCGATCGCATCCCGTCGTTGCTTCGCCTGTTGCATGAGCACTTCCATTTCTTCAGCTTCTGTTAGGGTTTCTCGGCCCTGAGCGCGAACGGTTGATTCCTTTTCCAGAATGACCTTTTTGATACCGCGGACGGTTTCCAAGCGGACTTTATCCTTGGCTTTCATTGCCGCTTTGATTTCGTCGCTAATTCGTTCTTTCAAACCCATCGTTAATACCTCCGAGTCGTATTTTCTTATCTCGATTGTAAGCTGTGGTGTCTTGAGAAGTGGCTCCTCTAAAAAATCCTCCGATTTGGAGATTATACATTTGGGGAATCCAGAAATAGAGAAACCTAATTATAAAAAAAGATCGATCGGCTTTTTTTGGGTCAAGAAGACAGGTGAAAATCTGAATATTGCTGACACGCAGAATAAATAATTAGAGCTAATATTGACTGAAATAGCACGTAATTTAATGAATTATTTTATCGATTTTAATTATTTTAAATTGCATTTTTTAGATATATATTATTCCTAGATTGACGATTTTTTTCGCAACAGTTATCGCAATTTTTGCACCGATTGAGGTACACCCAAATTCTATTTTATATTCCCCACACCCTACACCCCACACCCCACACCCCAAAAGTTTGTCTACAATGATCGCTATAGCAAGCACACTCGAACCATGAAATTCCGATTTCGCTCCCGGATTACCCTGGTTGTGGTTGGCGTTTTTTTGGCGTTTGCCTTACTCTTTCCCTCGGGAGTGAGAAGCGCAACCCCCGACCCCCAGGTCTTACACGTCCTCAACCGCCTCAGTTACGGTCCGAGTCCCGGCGATCTCGATCGCATTCGGGATATGGGGATCGATCGCTATATCGAATCGCAACTGCACCCGGAAAATATTGCCCTGCCTCGATCGCTCAAAAGGCAACTGCGCCAGCTCGAAACCCTCACACTCAACCCCGTCGAACTGTTTAAAGGATACGATCGCTCTCAACAGCCCGAAGCCAACAACGACGAAGCCCGACGGCAACTGCAACAGCGAACCCAACAGCCCATCGAAGACGCCCGTCAAGCTCGCATTCTTCAGGCGGTTGCCTCTGGCCGCCACTTGGAAGAAGTGATGGTCAATTTTTGGTTCGATCGCTTCAACGTTTCTGCCGATAAAGGCAAGACGCGGCTGTGGGTGGGTGCGTACGAGCGAGACGCCATTCGCCCCCACGCTCTGGGTAAATTTCGAGATCTGCTCGAAGCCACCGCCCGTCACCCAGCGATGTTATTTTACCTGGATAACTGGCGCAATACCGATCCAGAGAGTCCCGGCGCTCGAGGTCGATTTCGCGGGTTGAACGAAAATTACGCCCGCGAACTGATGGAACTGCATACCTTGGGCGTTGATGGGGGATACACCCAAGACGATGTCATCACCTTGGCGCGAATCTTGACGGGATGGGGTTTGGATGAAAAAGGAGAACACGGTAAAAGCGGATTCTATTTCGATCGCAACCGCCACGATTCGAACGATAAAGTCTTGCTTGGAACCCCAATTTCCGGTGGCGGTATCGATGAAGTGGAACGGGCGCTCGATTTGTTGGCCCGCCATCCTTCGACAGCGCACCATATCAGCTACCAACTCGCTCAATACTTTATTGCCGACGAGCCACCTAAGGCCCTCGTCGAGAAACTCGCACGGCGCTTTTCTGATACGGATGGCGACATTCGCGAGGTTCTCGATACCCTCTTCCACTCCCGAGAATTTTCCGATCCCAAATATTTCGATCGCAAATTCAAAACGCCCTATCAATTTATTATCTCGGCTCTAAGAGCGACGGGAATTCAAGATCTGAAAGTCGGTCGGGTGTTAGGCAGCCTCTCTCAACTCGGGATGACTCTATACGGCTGCCGCACTCCAGACGGTTATCCCGATACCCAAGAGGCCTGGTTGAGTCCCGATGCCACGATTCGGCGCGTGAATATAGCCATCGATATTGCCAAGGGTCGATTTGCAAACGAAGACAACGCAGAAGTCGAACCGGAGGCACTTTCGCGGACTTTGGGAAATCCGTTCTCGGACAATACCCAAGAGACGCTCTCCGCCAGTTCTATAGAGTTGCGCTCTTCCCTCATGCTCGGCAGTCCGGAGATGATGTATCGGTAACATCAATTTTGGATCGGACTGTTTCGGGGAATAGGCAACGGGAAATCACGCCACGTGCAACTGAATTCTCCAAAATCTGACAACGCGGGGTGAAAGGGGAAAGGGTGAATTCGTCAGCGAAGCAGCCACAGGGTACAAAGTTGCACCGAAACACGAACGGGGAACAGGGAATGCAGATACTCGAACATTTGTAGAGAGACGAGCGCAAAACGCCGTCACCATCGACCATTTGCTATCGAACCATGAAACGACGAAAATTTTTACAATATGCCAGCCTTCTGGGTACCGCCGGAATCACCGCTGTGGGTTGCCACGGTTGGGTTGCCCGCAGTGTTGCCGCACCCAGCCAGCAAAAACGGCTCATCGTCCTATTTCTACGAGGTGGGCTCGATGGTTTGAGCGTGGTGGTTCCCTACCGCGAAGCCGACTACTACGAACTCCGACGGGGAATTGCCATTCCCAAACCCGGGGAAGAGGAAGGAGCGATCGATCTCGACGGTCGGTTTGGTCTGCATCCGGCTCTCGAAGATATGATGCCCTTGTGGGAACAGAACAGTTTAGCCTTTATCCACGCTTGCGGTTCTCCCGATTCCACCCGCTCTCATTTTGACGCCCAGTTCGATATCGAAACGGGAACCCCCCGAGAGCAGTCGACCATCGATGGCTGGATGAATCGCGTTCTGGCCGCACTCCCCCAAGGAACCCCAACCCAGGCGGTCAGCGTGGGGACGACAACCCCTTACATCTTGAAAGGGTCGATGGCGGTGGCGAATCTACCCAGGGGTCGTCGTGCGGGACGGGAGTTAACTATCGATCGACCCCAAGTGAATGCAGCGTTCGATCGCCTTTACAGTGGCGACGATGCCCTCAGCCAAGCCTACCGGGAAGGAGATACCGCCCGAGAAATTTTGCTGGCCGAGTTGCAAGCCGAAACGGAAGAAGCCAATGCCGGCGCGCCTCCTCCAGGTGATTTCGTTCGCAATGCCCGCCGGATGGCTCGGTTGATGGTGGGAGATGCCCACACCCAGCTCGGATTTTTGGAATTGGGTGGGTGGGATACCCATATCAATCAAAAAGGTCGCCTCAATCGCGCTTTGAAACCCGTGGGAGAGGGATTGGCCGTCTTAGTGCGCGAGTTGGGCTCTCTCTACGAAGATACGACGATCGTCGTGATGTCGGAATTCGGTCGTACCGTCGCCGTGAATGGTAATGGGGGCACCGATCACGGTTACGGAAATGCCATGTGGGTGCTTGGAGGTGGCATTCGCGGGGGTCGGGTACTGGGCGAGTGGCCGGGTTTGGCAGAATCTCAGCGCCATGAGGGTCGGGATTTGGCAATTACGACGGATTTTCGCAATGCGATCGCACCCCTCTTGACCCAACATTTACACATTCCAGATGGGAAATTGAGCGATATTTTTCCCGGTTTTCGGGTCGATCCCAAATTAAATTTGTTCTGAGCTCGAGTTCGGTGAAAATATAACCGCTCGCGCCCTGTTCGTGACAGGTTTTCAGAAATGGGGAACGGGGGACGGTAACGGGGGAATGGGCCGATAAGTAAGAGGGGGAAGACCAGTGGCTTTGTGAGTTCCGGAAGCCGGAAATCACCGAATCGATCGCATTGAGTCGATCGTGACCGTTGTGGTGAGAATCGGGAGCATCGGGAGAGACTTAAAGAAGAGATGGATCGGGTTTCGCTTAATTGTCACGAATTATCCGAACTCGATCTAACCGAATCATCGGATTGAGTCGATCGACAGCAATTATGGTTTTTTTATAAAGTAAACCTGAACATTAATGGTACTTTATCTCGATAAAACCTGATGAGTTGATGAAGACGAGTGCTCCGTAATATTTCGGAAATTTCAAGTCGTCCTGACGAAGTCGAGCGAAAAAAAAACGATCTCATTTGGGGTCGAGACCAGCCTCAAGCGGCGTTAAAGTCACCTGACGTACGTATTTTTAGTGAGAATGAAACTTGGTTAAAAGGCTGTTTTCAGTATTTTTATAGAATAGCTAATTTTACAATTGTTAAAACTATCAAATTGTTAACTTTTGTCGCTCTCAAAAAGTAGCTAACGGGTTGTTTTTTTAATTCAAATCGGGCTATTATATATTATCCTTAAAAAAGGGAACGACTCGAACTAATCAGCTTCAGAACTCTACAAAAAGTCTCAAAGCTCATTAATTGAGTCGTTCAGTTGCTTGCTTGCTTTGCTTGTAACCCCTGCTCTTCTTTGTTCCGGCGGGGGTTTTTCATTGCCTACAGTCAGTATACTGCTGCCGAGATCGAACTCAAAGTCACAAATGCTAACTTTACATTCAATTTGCGTGTCAACCGAATTTGTAAAGTTGGGTAAAAGCGAGCATTGCGTTTCAAGGGCCGATTTGAGTGCCGTTCGGGGGGAGAAACAATGCCGAGTCTAGCCTGAGTCGTGGTTAAGCGCCCAATTTTGAATGCTTCAACGACACAATCGGGTTTTTACCTATTTCTGGGTTACGGTAGCATCAGGATTTCGGCTTATCCAAAACTGACGTAGTCTACATTGCGTTCGCCCATTGAGAGCGAGTCCGTTATTTCTGCCGTACTGCACTAGCGACCGAGAGCGTGCATGGCGTTAATCCGATCGGCACACTGCTGGGTGACAGTCTCTAGCTCGTCTCGGCGAGTCGAAGCCGGTGTATCGACGAGCTTGCCGACTCGAATCGTAATTGGAGCCGGTCTGGGAATGGCCGAGCCTTTTTTGAGGACGGCTTGTGTTCCCCATAAGCTCACCGGGAGGATGGGAACTCCCGCTTTAGCGGCAATCATCGCCGCACCGAGTTTGGGAGCGGTAATACGTCCGTCAGCTGTTCGGGTACCTTGGAGGAAGACCCCCGTTGCCCAACCGTTTTCGAGAGATTGAATGGCCGCGCGGATGGCACTGCGATCGCTCGTGGCCCGTTTTACCGGATAGGCCCCGTATAGTTCGATCGCCTGTTTGAAACCGGGAATCCCAAATAACTCTTCTTTGGCCATAAACGATACAGGTCGCTTGACGGCACAGGAGACGATGGGGGGATCGAAATTACTGGCGTGATTGCTAGCGACCACGAAAGGTCGATCGAGAGGTACGTTTTCAGCTCCGTAGATGCGACCTTGAAAGTAAAGATGCAGGACGGGACTGACAAACGACCACTTCAACAAGTGGTAGAGGACTAAACTTTCAAAGGGCTCGCGAGTTCGATCCCGATTTATCAATTCAAACATCACGGTTCAACGGTTACAGCGCAGGAATCGCAGAAGAGGAATTAGCCAGCAGCGATGAAAAAACGATCTCCGCTGGAGGTGGCGATTTTTCCTCACTTGAAGCTCCCTTCTCTAAATTTCCACTATCATCATCGTATCCCCAAAAGACTTCCTGCGGGTTTGGCAACTTCACCTCTCTCAATGGCTTTGAGTTGGGAAGATTGAAGATGGAGAAATTGTGGAGTTTCCCTTATGCAATTGTACTGCAAAGGAAGAACCTAGTGCCGCTGCGCGGAATTAACAATGAACAATTAATAATGACCCGTAGCAGCACTAGTACTCCACCAAGCTAACTTTGCCCGGTGTTAAGATTCTCCGCGTCCCTGTTTCACCGTATTTCTGCGTCAGTCTTCACCAGTCATTTTTGACTTGGCGGAGTACTAGGACAAGTTAGCAAAAACATCTCCAGCGACCCGTTCGGCTTTGGCATCTAAGTTGTCCCAATGGACTTCCCCCGTATCGTCGAGCAAACTCGTATCGATCTGCACTTCATAAGTTTCCTGGGGTGCGTGGGTCGGGCGGTAATTACAGAAGCAGATTTTGTAGCACAATTCCCAGATATCGATGCTCACTTGGCGATCGCGAACTTCTAGATCGAGTTGATAGCCGGGGTAGGGAACGTGAGTTTCCCGATAACTCCCTTTCCAGGGAGAACGATCGAGTTTTTTTTGAATGTTGTCAACGAGACGAATCAGAGCGGGCTGCATCAGAGTTTCTGCTTGCTGCCATGCGAGTTCCGTGGTGAATTTGGGTTTCATTTTCAATTTGGGGACATCGAAAATTTGAACTTTAATTTTAACAGGATTGAGGTCGGTGTCTTCGGATTCGATCGGCACTCAGACTAAATGCAAACGGATGCCATCTATGATGTTGATTTTATTGTCAACTTTAATATTTTTCGTTATAATATAAGAGTAAAGCTCGAAATTGCGAAGAGGTTTATCGGATGAAAAATAGCCAGAAAAATATTCAAAAATCGCAATCTCAAAAGCACCGTCAATTTCGCAAGCTAGCGGCACGCAGTAATAAATATTTAAATGCCAAAATTGCCGAACATGGTGGCGTGGCGATCGTTCGCTGCAACCAGCGCGTCAATACTTATGCGACCGTTGCCAATATGAATAACGTTGCCATTAAAGGTAAAATGGCTCAGGTGATTCAAGCCACAATGGGAGTCAAACAAACTCGCGATGCCTATTCAGATCGAGAACTTGCTCGAATGGAGTTTCAAGAACTGTTAGAAGCTCAAGCCTTAGAAGCTCGAAATGCTCGCGGGCACGTCGAAATTATTTGTACGGTCGATGATGTCATTTCCGATATCGATCGACTCGTTAAAAAGTATTCGGCTGGATAATTTTGGGAAAACCTTTGTTGGAGAGATCGACGATTTCCTTCACATCGTAAAGAGATTCGATCCAAACCTTCGCACCGCAAAACGGACGTTCGGGACGATACACGACGCGACATCCTCCCGGCATGACCACCTCGTGACCGTAAATATTGCTACGCCCTTTTTTGACGGTAATCACAGGTTCCCGTTCCTGATTTTTGTGATTCTGTTTGATTGCTTGAGTACTCACGTGGACGATGGTTTTCGCTGGCTTTCTGGGATTGCGCCACCGGGGAGCCGGTCCTCGAGTTCTTCGCTCGATAATGGGTTTGCCGTTGAAAAGGGGAATTAACCACAGCTTCCCGGTTTTGTAAGCTCCTTGGACTCGACCGGAAATTAACAGAACTCTGAGTCGGGCCGTGGAAATTCTGAGAATGTTCGCAGCTTGGGTGGTACCAACTATCATCATCAATCTCTCAGGATCGTAATAGTTGTAGAGTATAGCAGTAATTTTGGGGTAAGCATTCAGATATCAGCCGTTAGCGTGAACTACCAGACGCTCAGATTTTCAGTGGCAATGATAGAGCTTGTAGCGATAGTCGCCGAGGTTCTTCTTCAAGCTGCGATCGCGATCGCATCCAAGGTCGTTGAGTTCGATGGGGGCGTGAAAGTCGATCGCCCAAACATCCACGGGGCGAGGTAATTGGGTAACCGCCTGTTGCAGGGCGATCGCCGCTGAGGTGGCATCTGGAGACCCCTCGGTTTTATGTGCCAAGAGAAATTGGGGAGGTTGCGCCCATTCAGATTGGGGATGTTGGCGAAACTCCCACGCCAACCCCATCATCCGTCCCGTATCCCCGTGATGTTTGTGGGTGGTGGTAATTAACACCGGCACGTTCGAGGTTCCCTCGATTAGCTCTGCCATCAAATCCGATCGATGGGTTTGCAAGTAGCCCAAATTCGAGATGACCGTTAAACCCCCCAAAAAGCCAGCGAAGCCGACAATCGAGATCGAGGAATTTTTGTTGAGGAACTCTATCGGAGACGAACTCGGTCGCAACCACCCACCCAGACAAGTTGCCACCAACATCACCCAAGCCGGAAAGTAGATAAAGCCGAACCGAGGGGCGAGGGTCAAATCGCTTCCATTACCGTAGGTCAACCCCAACATCACAACCCAAGCCGCCACCACCACCCCTCCGAAAACTTGAATCGAGAAGCGCGTTTGCGGGGCGGACATCTGCCGTCTGAGTCCCCGAGCGAAAAGACGAACAAACCACCCTAAAAACCCGATCGCCACCAAGCCAAAAACGATCGCCACCGGCAGGGGAACAACAGGGGAATAACTCGGAAGTAACAGGAGCATCGAACTCAACCAGGCAATCGATCGCCCCAGAGGTTCGACAATCCCCACAGACCCATCGTAAACCCAACCGGTCAGGTTGCTTTGGCGGATCTCTTGCCAGATCGGAATCCAGACGAAACTCCCGGCTGATGTCCCGAGGATGGCAAGGATAATATTTTTCCAGGCGGGTTGGGGCAGCTGGGAACGCCAGCGAGGAATTGAGAACCCCAGCAAAACGCAGAATTGGCTGCAGAGGGTGAGGGCAAAAAAGTAATGGGTGGCGATGCCGAGGGTATTAGTTGCGATCCAAACCAGAGACAGCCACAGAGGAAAAGATTTGCCATCGCCAAGGGCGCGCGCCGCCTTCACCAAGCAGGATAACGAAGCGATAATCAACAGGATGACTAGGGTATAGTGACGCGCTTCTCGGGCGAGATAGATTCCGAAGGGAGAAACAGCCATCAAAGCCGCAGCGAGGTGAGCTAGGGTGCGATCGCGAACGGTGAGATAGCAGCAGCCGAAAATTGCGGGGATGGCAGCGGTTCCCAAGAGTGCGGGGAGCGATCGGGCGCTCCACAGGGAGACGAGTCCGTTTTCTGGGGGAAACAGCTTCATCCACAGGCTCATCCACCCGTGGGCGAGGATGAAGTACGCCGGAGGATGGGTACTCTCCCCCATCAGGTATCGCCAAACATCGGCAACTCCGGCGTCGGGACGGGGTTGGAGGGGTTGCACGAGGAGATCGGAGGAGATGAGTCGATCGAGGGGAACGGTGCGAAAACTGTTTCCCAGACTGAAGACGAGGGTGGCGCATTCATCGGTCCAGGGCGGATCGGCCGCGAGGTTAACCAGGCGCAAACTCAAACCCAGGATGCACCAAATGAGGAGTAGCAGGGAATGTGGCAAGGGGTGTCGGGTGTGGGTGTTTGCAACTGACCCATTGTCAGTTGGTGACAAGTTATATCAAGTTCGGATGATTCGTTACAATTAGGCGCGATTGCTAAAATTTTTCTCGAATTCTCTCGGTCGGCGTTCCCTTGCGTAGGCGGCTCCCTACGGGTCCGACCGCTCCCGAAGCCCCCCACGCCCCCGAGAGCTAGCGTTGCTCACTCAAACCGGAATTTTAAGTGTTTAACCGAACTTGATATTAAGCCTATATGCTATTGGTCAAGGATTTAGGGGTGACCGGGTGTGGGGAATCGTGCGCGAGTTGGAGCATTGGTCGGTCATCGGAAACTATCTAGCCTGCATTATTCATGAGGTGCGACGAAAATCCCTCAAAGCCTTGGCCGTACCAAGCCAGCTGACCATTTACCCGAAAAACAGTCTGTTTTTTGAGATTCGCTTGCTATCGGGAGCGAGCGCGTTTGGTGAATAATCCAGGCGAGATCTCGATAGTCAATCGAGGAATAACACTCAATATGGGGCTTGACAAACGAGTGATTTTTTTACCTTTCACCAATGCCAATTGTCAATTGTCCATTGTCAATTGGCATTGTGCGGCAAGCCTTATTTGGGCTTAGATTCCGATTTAGATTCCAGGCGAAACAACCAGATCGTCAAGGCCACGATACCGGTTTGCAAGGCAAAATTGGGAAAGGCTTGGGATACATCCCGCCATGCCAACAATTGAGCCAGAAAAACCAGGGCACCGATGAAACCGGACGCGCCAAAGGCAATATATACAAACTTTCGCAAACCCCGATAGGGAGCTTGGGCTTCGGCGAGCAATCGTTGGTATTTTTCGGAGTTGGGATCGAGATCGGTTTTCGCTCGATCCATCGGGGATTTTGACATTCGATCGACAAATTGAAGAACCCAGAACGGATGGAATTCAGAGAGATTTAGTCTTCAGAATCCATCAACAAACACAAAGAGTCGAGATCGCCCGATACCATCACCGGTTCTTGATACAGGGGAACGGTAAACGTGACGGTGGCACCGAGACCTTCGCCCATACTGTAGAAGTGTACCACCCCACCCATAGACTCGACGAGCTTTTGGGAAATCACCAATCCCAGACCGGTTCCCCCGTACTGGCGGGTGCGCGAACCATCAATTTGGCTGAAGGATTGAAAGAGTTTGTCTTGTAAATCTAGAGACACGCCAATGCCGGTATCGGCGACTTGAATGCGGACGCTGCCGGCAAATTCGCGACCTTGAAATTTGACCTTTTTTTTAATAATTTCGGCGGCGATCGTAATTCCCCCTTCGTGGGTAAATTTAATGGCATTTCCCACTAGATTTAAGAGAACTTGCAGGAGCCGTTGGTAGTTGCAAAATAGGATGACTTCGTCGTCAGTGGGGGGAACGTGGATTTGGAAATATAAATTTTTCTGCTGAACTTGAGCCAGGGCAAAACTTTTGAGGTGATCGAGAATTTCCGTCAGCACCACTGGCTCTAAATCCAGCTGCATTTTACCCGATTCGATTTTGGCAATATCGAGAATATCGTTAATAATATTGAGCAGGTGTTCGGCGGAACGATAGGCTTCCTCGATGAACTCCATTTGTTCTTGGGGATCGTCGGCCATCCCATCGACGATCAGCTTCAAAAAACCGAGGATGCCATTGAGGGGAGTGCGCAGTTCGTGGGACGTATTCGCCAAAAAGTTGCTCTTGAGGCGAGAGACTTCCTCCGCTGCTTGTCGGGCTTCTTCGAGTTCGCGGTAGAGGGTGGCATGGGCGATGGCCGCCCCCACGATATCCGTCATTTCAGCGATCGTCTCCAAGTCTTGCCCCTGCCAAGAACTCGAAAGCTCCTGGGGAAAGAACAGCAAGACGCTATTGGGCTTGCCGCGATCGGAGGTGAGGGCAAGGGTTACTGAAA
This sequence comes from Zarconia sp., assembly GCF_057467645.1. Taxonomy (NCBI): domain Bacteria; kingdom Bacillati; phylum Cyanobacteriota; class Cyanophyceae; order Oscillatoriales; genus Zarconia; species Zarconia sp. The sequence goes on along the minus strand of NZ_JBRJXU010000076.1, from coordinate 23,065 downwards.
GAGCCCCTGATGTGACCGTCGCAATCGGTTGGGATTCCACCAAATCCAATCGAGTCAGGGCCATGTGAATTTCCGGATGCTCTTCGAGGTCGAAGGTCTTTCCCCGCCAAGACTTGACCCCCTCCAGGGTATATTCTTCCACCACCATCAGGGAGGGGTCTCCGGGGGAGTATTCACAAATCGAGCATCGCGTCAAGTCCAGCGCCGTTCCCAGCCCCCAAACGGCTTGCTGCCAAATGGTTTCGAGGTCTATGGCGTGGCGAATATCCCGTGCCACCTGACTCAGAAACTGGCAATCCGAGAGACCTGAAAGCCGTTGAACGTTGACCTCCGAGAACTCGGGGGCTGAGGAGGTTCGATCGAGCTCATCCACCCTGGGAAAATTGGAACCCTCAACACCCACTTGCCGTCCCATGGCTAAGACGGTCGGAACGGTCTTCCCTTGTAAGATGGGACTGAGAACGAGTTCGAAGTCAAAGAAAAGTTCGCCATCGGTAAATTGACAGCAAAACGATGTCGGTCGAGCGGTTTCTAGAACGCGATCGACCTGCTCCAAATACGAGGTTAAATCCACCGGGGCGAAGGTCTCGGTCATGGTACGACCGTTTGCGTCTGCCACACTCAGACCGTAACGCCGGGCATGTTGCCAGTAGAAAGCATGATAGCGCCCCGTCCCATCTTGAACGAACGCCAGTTCGGCCCCTAAGGCTTGTAAAACCTCCCCATTACCGTAGGGTGTGGGAGACTCGATGTCGGTAGATGAGGCACTCGAAGTTTGGAAGTCAGTTGGTGTGGTCATTAAAGTTCAGTGTAGGAACTGTCAGTAGATTGAGATGGAAGACACCCTTGCCCAGCAAATCCGTCAAAAATTCCTCACAAAAGGTCATCGAGACCAGACAGAAATACACCCTATGCAACCGAAAACGATCGAAACTCGCTCGGCGAGACCTCATTCTTTAATCGTTCCATTCACCTCTGGGGGGAACGGGTGGATTGCGTTGAAGGCGGCGACTGAGTTCGTCCTCTCGATTTTTTTCTCCTCGCAACCACTGACGAATTGCCGTTTCGATCACTTTTGAGGGATCGTTGGTGAGGTGTCCGATTCGATCGAGCAGTTCGGGATCGATTTGAATCGAGACTTCAACGGGGTCTCTTGCAGATTCGGATTGTGATGCGGAATCGTTCATAATGTGCTTGTAGACTTCCAAAAATAACGGACGCGCTGTTGGGTCGAAATCGGCTAAGATTTTACGAGAGTCTGGAACCCAATGCTGCCTTGACCCAGATGGAGATCGAAACAGCAGCTCGGGGCGATCGCATAGACTCGTATAAACCATCGAACCCTTCCCAATGACCTAAATCGCTCCGGGCTTTAGTGCTTCGGGGGGATTGACGGGCACTTAAAACCCATGGCGCGCTTCTTTTTATTGTACGATCGCGCGCCCGATCGCCACGGTCATTTCCGTTGCGCCCTTCTTCGAGCTTTGTCGTTCGATCTATCAAAGACCTCCCTCAGCAATCCCCACGCCAAGAATGCATCGGTCGGTACCGATGACAACCGGTCACTCCCTTCTCGGTTATTCTAACGGAAACAGCCACCCGACCGGCTGGAAATCGCATCTTCGTGGGTGCGTCAATCCAGATTCGGGCAAAGCCGTTCGGCAAATACCGCTAGCCAAATGCAAGGGGGGTTGGAACTGGTATATTCAACTCGGTGTTTTTGATGGGCCCGAATCAAGAGATAATCACCAGCTTTCAAGGTCACGATCCGATCGCCTGGGAAGGCGAGTTGGGCTTCTCCTTGCAAGAGTATCACCCATTCATCTCGTTCTTGGTCGTACCACTCTCCAGGGGGTGTCGTTTGTCCGGTGGAAATAATTCGTTCGATTTTGAGGCGATCGGTTTCGATTAAAGACTCAAAGAGTTCTTCGACGGGTAATTCGGACGGTAAGGTAAAAATATTAGACATCTGGTCGAAATGAAAAATCAGATCGATATAGCTAGGCGCATAGCAGTGAGGACGATAAAAATTCAGGTTGAGTTTTTCAGAACTTGGTCGGGGTCAACGGTCGCAAGCACCTGTCGGCATGGCTGCGCTAAGACCCCTACGGTCACTACGTCCCAAAATCGATGCTCCTCAGTCCCCTGCGCGGGGCTATATCTATAGTTCCAAAATGAATTTCTTCTCCCTTTCCCCCTTAACCCTTTTACTCCAGATGGGATGACATCGCTTACGTTTCCGGTTTGAGCTCCAACTGCTTTTTTTCTTCGATATAAAATTCACCAAACTCTCGATCGCCGATGGGAATGCTGTGATAGCGAACGGTCCCTTTCACCCGCATGTCTTCCCCCAACGGCGGCAACTCTCGGGGCGTCACCACCCAAATCGCTCCCGTCTCATCTTGCAATTGATAGGCCCCATTATCTAAAAAGGGTGCCGTTTGGGCGATCGTGCCTTGCAGGTAAACCCCTCGTCCTTCTTTGAGATTCTCAATCCTGCCGATGGGAGTGGTGCTGACCATGGGGGAATCGATGGGCAGGGGCAAACCGCAACCCCCCAGGGAGATCGCTCCAACTGTAAAGGAAAACAGGAGAAGGAAAAAGGGCTGTCCGTTGAATGGTAGGGTGAAAAGACGAATGCCTCGGTTGCCTCCTCTCGTACGTTTCCCGTTGCGCCTTGCAGGTACTCTCATCAATCTTATGGATTCTCAAACTGCCCACATCTTAGACGGTAAATCCCTCGCTCAACAAATCCAATCCGAATTGCGATCGCGCGTTCCCCAATTGCAAGAACGGGTCGGACGACCCCCGGGATTAGCGGTGTTGCGAGTGGGAGACGATCCGGCCAGTGCGGTGTACGTCCGTAACAAAGAACGGGCTTGCGAAAAGGTCGGCATTGCATCCTTGGGTCGCCATTTCCCGGCTAACGCGACCTACGAAGAGATTGCCACCGAAATCGATCGCCTCAACCAAGACGAACTCGTCGATGGCATTCTCCTCCAACTGCCCCTTCCCGCTCATCTCGACGCCGTTTCCCTACTACATCGCATCGATCCCGATAAGGATGTCGATGGACTGCACCCGATGAATTTGGGGCGGCTGCTGCGGGGGGAACCGGGATTGCGCAGCTGTACTCCCGCCGGAGTGATGCGATTGCTCGCGGCCTATCAACTCGATCCGGCAGGCAAACGAGCGGTGGTTCTCGGACGCAGTATTCTGGTGGGGAAGCCGATGGCCTTGATGTTACTTGCAGCGAATGCCACCGTCACGATCGCCCATTCTCGCACCGCCGATCTCCCAGACCTGACCCGCAGTGCCGATATTCTCGTAACGGCCGTGGGACGACCGGGCGTGGTCACCGCCGAGATGGTGAAACCGGGGGCGATTGTCGCCGATGTCGGGATTAATCGCGTGGAAACCGACCGTGGGAAAGCCCGATTGGTGGGGGATGTGGATTTTGAGGCGGTGCGCGCTGTCGCCGGATACGTTACCCCGGTTCCGGGAGGCGTGGGACCGATGACGGTGGCGATGTTGCTGGCCAATACCGTTGAAGGGTTTGTATCACGTTCGGATCGTTCGTGACCATTAAACTTCTGGTGGAAAAGAGTTAAGGGGGAAAGGGATAAAAAATGTATGAATTCGGGATCTAAATTGATTTTCTTTTTGATTTCGGCAAGATATCTATGAAGCGAGATGGCTGAATTTTTTTCCCACGCACTCGTTGTCCCCCGAGAGTAAGTGTTGCTCGCCTCGATCGAAATTGTCAGCATTTAACCGAACTCGATTTTCAGGGGAGGATGAGAGGCGTTGGGGACATCAGTGGGGTTTAGGTGCGCCTTTCCCCTGGTTTGGGAGAGGTGGGTGACCCCACTTGAAACCGATTTAGATCCCACTCATCCAACCATTTCGGAGATGGAACCTTCGAGATCCGTGCCATCGAGATTTTCCCCAATAACCACTAAATGGGTTTGGCGGGGTTCGTCCGGTTGCCAAGGGCGATCGTAAAAATAATCGAATCGCCGTCCCACCCCTTGCAACACCAACCGCATCGGCTTGTTGGGAACGGCGACGAACCCTTTAATTCGGTAAATTTCTCGGTCTTCCACCAATGCCGTCAGTTTTTCCACCAACTGTGCCGGATCGAAGGGGCGATCGAAACGCAGATGTACCGAGTTGATATTATCGTCGTGGTCGTGTTCTTCTTCGGTATCGTGGTGGGAGGGGCGATCGTCGAGATGGTCTTCTACGGCCGCATTAAAGCCGAGCAACACCTCCGAATCGATCTGTCCGCTTTGGCAGGGGACGATTTTCACCCCCGTCGGCACTTCCTGCGCCAACCAATTCTTCACCCGCGTCTGAGTGGGGGCATCCACCCGATCGACTTTCGTCAGTAATACCATATCCGCGCAGGCGAGTTGGTCTTCAAATAACTCTTCGATGGGGGTTTCGTGATCGAGGCTTTCATCGGCTTGTCGCTGGGCTTCCAACGCATCCAAATCCCCCACCAATTCCCCGTTGGCAACCGCCTCGCAATCCACCACGGTCACCACCCCATCCACCGTTGCCCCCGTGCGGATTTCGGGCCAGCGGAAGGCTTGAACGAGGGGTTTGGGCAGGGCGAGTCCGGAGGTTTCGATGAGAATGCTGTCGAGGCGATCGCGTCGTTTGAGGAGTTCTTGCATCGTCGGCAAAAACTCTTCTTGTACCGTACAGCACAGACACCCATTGGTGAGTTCGACAATATTATCTTGGGGGTTCTCCTCCTGTTCATCGCACACCTGACAGGATTTGAGAATCTCCCCATCAATTCCCACTTCCCCAAATTCATTCACCAGAACGGCAATCCGCCGTCCTCGATTGTTTTGCAGCAGGTTGCGCACGAGGGTGGTTTTTCCCGCACCGAGAAAACCGGTAATCACCGTAACTGGAATTTTGGTGGCCATAGGGATCGTTTTTTGTGGATGAATCGGAACAAATGGGTTTTAACCGAGGACGGAGGAGGCTAAAAATGCCGCCCCAATGCCGCAGATGGTAAACCCGGCAAACCGCAAGGATAAGTTGGGGGGTTCGCTGATGGTTTTCAGGGCGAATTGAGCGATGCTATAGGCAATCAGGGCGATCGCCAGTTGAATGAAGGTAAACCCGGCTAAATAGGCGACTAAGGGGTTCATTTCGGCACCGATAATCGCCTCGCCGTAGGCATATCCGTGGAAAATACCGGCAACGGCCGCCGCGATAATCGCCAGCACTAAATTCGGCAAACCCTTGCGGGCGAGTAAAATTCCAAACAGCAGTACCGATGCCGAGATAATAATTTCTAAAGCGGGTAAATCGATGCTGGCTAAATGGAATCCCGTTCCCGCCATGGCAGTGAGAACGAACGCCACGGGAATGGCCAACCCGCGCAGTCCCAGGGTGGCGGCGAGTAACCCGATGGCGATCGTAAACGTGAGGTGATCGATTCCCACCACGGGGTGACCTAAACCCGAGAGGAAACCTTCAAAAAAATTGGTCGGTGTTTTGCCCCCAAAGGGATGGTGAGCGAATGCGGGAGAGGCGATCGAAAATAAACCGACGCTGGCGAGTAAAAAGACGATTGTGCGATTGAGTTTGAGATTCGATCGAAAATCGTAAGAACGTAGCATGGCGATGGTTGAAAATAAGGGCAATGAATGGGAGATGCGTTCGACGGCAACCCGTTAGAGGAAAACCATGAGGTTAAAACCCGTCGCAACGCATCATCTACAGTTGTTGGGTCATCCGCCTGAGAATCTTTGAAACCCTTACCTGGCAAAGATAAGCGTTTGAGGGATTTCAAGGGCGATTTCCCAACCACTCGATCGTTTGGACTTTTCAGACTAAAACCACAGAAGAGAGTAAGGTCATCCCAACACCACAAATGGCAAAGCCGGCAAATCGCAAGCCGAGATTGGGGGCTTCGTCATTGCGATAAGAACGCAATAGTTGACCGACCCCGTAAGCCAAAAATCCCAGAACCCCGTGTGCAATCGTCAATCCTGCGTAGTAACCGGCGAGTAACCCCGCAGATGCGCCAGCGACCAACTCGCCGTAGGCGTAACCGTGAAAAAGACCGAAGATTGCCGCCGCGCCAGCGACTAGGGCTAAATTCGGCTGGCGCTGCCAAGCGAGGACGAGTCCCAAACCCAGGACCGAAGCGGAGATAACCGTTTCCAGGGCGGGTAAATGAGTGCCGGCGACCTGAAGAATGGCACCGACGAGAACCGTCGCGACAACGAGGACGGGAGCGGCGAGGCCCCGACGACCGACTGTAGACGCGAGCAATCCGAGGGCAACGATGAATGCCAGGTGGTCGAACCCGGTTAGGGGGTGGATTAAACCCGACATGAAGGCGGCAAAACCGGTTTGGGGAATTGAGTGACCCGAACCGGAGTGAGCCAACGCGGGACTGGCGAGTAATACCGGTACGAGTCCGATGGCGAAGACGGCGAGAATGCCGAGAAATTTGGGTTTGAGTTGAGATAGTTTAAAGCGAGAAAGTTTGAGATCTGAAACGCGAAGAAATAGCATACGTATACCTAATGTGAAAGATTCAATTTTAGGTTGCCAGCGATGGTTCGTTCGCGATCGCGCGTGGGTTCGGGTTTTGAGGTCGAAGGCGATCGCATGGCAACGGGGGGAATGTGAGCGACGACACGTTTTCTGAGCTGTTTGGGACGTTCTGCCCAGGGGAGTAAACCTTCAGCATCTGTGTAATATCGTTCGGCACATTCGAGCACGGCTTCTGAGGTTTCTAAAACAGTTTCCGATTCGGTTTGGATATCTCCAAAGAGATAGGTATGTTTACCGGAGGCTGCGAGGGAAAAAACACAACCTCGATCGCAAGCACTCATGCACCGAACGGGTTTGAGGGAAACTTTATCTTTATATTCCCAGTGTTGGTGCAAGGATTGAAGCTGTTTGAGAAACTGCTCGCCACCACAGCGAATTCGCTTACCATTTTCCCAGGTTGTGGCACAAGTGGTACAAATAAATAAAGTATGTTCGGACATTTTTAATGTGTCGCGCGGGAGGAATTTTGGGTCGTTCGATTTTGGGTTTCGATCGAGGAAGAAATTTACCTCAACCTCACACTCGATCGCCGGAAGGATGGGCTTCGATACATAACAGAAAAGAGAATCAAATTACCTTAAATTTTGCTAAAGATATTGAGCCACAAATCTCAATAGATTACGTTTCTTTCAGGGATATCTTTAACGGTTTGAAAGGGTGAAGATGGAGATTTCGAACGTGACGTTGGCGAACGTCGCGTTCGCCAACAATCCCTCGAGACTCTGTCGATCTCTACTCTCAATGCAGGGAACGACACCCGTTTGGGGGATGAAGCGGGTGGTTTAACCGAGGGTGAAACCAAATCAAAAACTTAAACTGAGTCATCATCCGTACCTCGCAGATGGAATTACATCATGACCGATCGCGTCGGCGGGCATTCTGACTTCAAGACTCGAGCGTCTCTTTACAGCTGCGGGACAGTGCCGGATTTTCACCGAACTTTCCCCCTTGCGTCGAATGGCTGCTCTCCATTCGAACCGACTAACCTATTAGGGTAGCATGGCGCGCGCGAACGCTATGCCCGATCGGGTTGAAATGACCGATCGCCCATTGACACATTCTCCGGAGAACCACAACCCATCTCACTTCCCGATACGATTGAGAAGGAAGCAAGTTTTCCCCACAGATCGGCTTAAAGATAATGCCAAAACACTGACCTCATTCTCTTCATGTCGAGGACTCGATGCCTCGATCGCGCTCTATGCGCTAGCTTAGAACAAGAACCACTGAAGCTGACCTGACCGAGTTCGCCATATATTTTAGGTTTCGAAGCCAGTCTAAATCTCGCTCGAACAATAAAAATTAATGAAACTTCGTTTTTCGTTGATTACTTTATTACAAATTATTCCGCTAGTTGTATTAATTATCAGTTTAATTAATCCATCTTCTGCCGTGCCCGTTTTGGTCTTGCTGTTTGTTTTATTTCCGGTTCTACTCTTTAAGTTTTTTCAGCAAGCCCTCGATGATTTCGAGCGCGAAATGTATCTCAAAAACGAGCCCAAAAAAGAAAAAAAATTTCCAGACTGGTATCAAATCCCGATTGAGCAGGAGTTCAATTCGGAGGTTGAAGAATTTAATCGTTTAACGCCCTATCTCTATACCCTCAGACTCTCTTTTCCCTACACCCGAGAACAACTCAACCAAGCCTATCGCCAACGGGCTCGAGAAACCCACCCCGACATTCCCGGCGGCAGCGAGCGAGAATTCATCCAGGTACGCAAAGCCTATGAAATTCTCAAAGAAGAACTTCAGACGGAAAATGGCAGTCATAAGTGATGGGGAATGGGGAATAATCGATCGATTTTATTTTTGGCATCAGGATTCAGGTATCAGCCGTCAGTCATCAGATAAAAATTCCAGTTCCCGCGGTCACTGATGTCCTCATTAATATGGCGACTTCTAGATTTTCGAGCTCCCAAAAAATTGATGCAGAACACACAAAAAAACTCCCGACATTGCCGGGAGTTCGATATAAAATTACCCTCAAGATATTTCGCAACGAGCTGCTTCAAAATCTGTCGGGTGTCGAAGGGTTAAACAACAACCACTTTTCCCAGACGTAAAGCGCGATGTAAGTGAGCAACCAGTTGATTTTCTCGCTCCGTTAATGGGTTGGAAAGTGCGAGGATTAACAACTGCCGATCCATCGGGGCAATCTTACCGATTGCCAAAATTTGATGAACGATTTGCTCGATGGTGAGAGGTTGGGAAATCGACACGGACGGACTTCTCGTAGACTGCTTGCGAACACTCTCATTGTGGCTTGCCCACTGGGGTCTCGGGGGCGATCGAATCGAGGAAAAACGGCGATCGTTGGGGAGATTTCGCGCGATCGATTCGAGGAGATCGGGCGATCGAAAGATAACTCTCCAGAGGATCTGATGCCAATTTTCCCGTGAGAAAAATCACAGAGTATCGATGAGATCGACCCAATTGCGCACAAAGGATTGGCTCGAAATTCGCCACTGCAACGAATCTACTCCCATCGAGCGGTTGGTGTTGAGTGCGTGTCAAACAGCCTCCGGGGACGATTGGGCTGCATTAGGATTGGCGGTGAGATCGGGAACTCGCAGCCCATTGACGACCTCTGACCAATTTTCAACAAAACAAAACTCTGCTTTATTGAGATCGAACGTTATTAGTATTTTGAACGGGGACAAATTTTCAATGATGGCTCGAACGTTTTGGCAACACTTGCTCGTGTCCATTTCCGTGCTGTGCTTTGTAGAATTAGGAGCGCTTCCACATTCTCTCAACTCGGTCTCGGCCGAGTCTGCCTGGGAGACCTCCGCTGCAATTGAGGGAAGCACTCCCACGATCGACTTCATCCCTCCCGACGACGGAGACCCCGGCGATACGGCCTCTGGCGGCACGCGAGGTCGCTGTTCCGAAATTACCGCCACTGCACCGGAAGAATTCAGGGCTTTGCTTCCCGAAAGCAATCGCGGTTTAACCCTGCACGCCCACCCGACCTTCTTCGTGTACGTTCCGCAAACATCGGCAAAGGCGATTTTTTTCCAATTGCAAGATGAGCGCGAAAGGGTTCGCTACCAAACTATCGTGCCAATCAACGACAGACCGGGAATCGTGAGTATCGAGCTTCCCTCCAGCGCACCGGCTTTAGAACTCGATCTCATCTATCTGTGGTCGGCTGTTGCCCTATGTGAATATGATGGAGGACAACTCGACCTCGATACGGTTCTCCCCTTTACCCCGAACGATCCCTGGGTGCAGGGATGGGTGCGGCGCGTCGAACCGAATGCCGATCTGCAAGGTCACATCGACTCAGAAGCCTCTCTAGAACTCGCCGCGTTGTATGCGGCTAAAGGGATTTGGTTCGATACTCTGGCGGTTTTAGCTACCCTCAGACGCGCTCAACCCGAAAATTCCAGACTGGTCTGGGAATGGGAAACCCTATTGCAATCGGTTGGACTCGATTCAATTGCCAGCCAACCCTTCATCGAGTAGAAGCGATCGGGCCCCACAGGTCGATCGTCGGTCCGTGAGGGTCGCACTCAAAAAGCTTTGGGGATGCGATTCCATCTGAGGACGCTATCTTAACTGACGTCAGGCGCGGGATAACAGTTTCCGGTGAGGATGGGGTGGGTGTAGGGAGAATCTCATCGAACGGCCTTGGTTGATTAATTGTCCCCAATGTGGAAAGCTCCCTTTTCACACATGAGGTGAATCCAGTTCACCGCTCCACCTCGGGATAATCCTTAACCCGAACTGGCGTTAACTGCGATAGCGACTCAGAAGAGGGAAGGGAAATGGGGAATGGACTTCAATCGTGTAAATCAACTGTGGGGGCAGCAAAGCGCAGGGGTGGCGCTATAAAATCTAAAATCCCAAATCCGCCTTCGCCGATTCCGCTGCGGGCAACAGCACCTCCGAGGGTTCCTCTTCCCAAGCCACATCGCCAATTTCGCGGTAGAAGGTCTCGTCGTAGGGTCGCGTCTTCACCACCACCGGCATGGGGACGGCATGACCGAGAATCAGGGCTTGTTGCTTGGAGTCGAGTTTGGAAAGAACCGATCGCAAACTATGCCCCCCAGAGACTCCCGTAAAAATCGCTTCGATATCTTTGTCGTCGTTGAGTAATGCCGTAATCCGGGTGCCGATTTGGGACATGACCTCGTTATCAATGCCCGAAGGACGCTGATCGACCACGAGCAGGGTGACGAAGTACTTGCGCATTTCCCGGGCGATCGTGCCGAAAATGGTACTGCGGACCGATGCCGGATCGAGAAAGCGGTGGGCTTCTTCGATGGTAATCACCAACTGGTGGGGGCGATCGAGGGGATTTTTGGTTTGCAGGAACCGTTCCGATTTGGCGACGTAGTGGGCGTGAATCCGTCGGGTAATAATATTCGCCGCCAGCATATAGGACAGCATGTTCGACTGGGAACCGAACTCGATGACGACGTGTTTCCCAGCTTCGAGGGACTCTAAAATCTGGTTGACGTAGTTTTGAGGGCAAGTGTTGCGGATGTACTTCAACTCGTCGAGGCGCATCAGTTTGCGCTGCAGGGCCATAATCGAGGACTTGTTCCCCCGCCGTTCCTCGCAAAACATCTGAATTTCTTCGTTATCCATCGCCAGGAGTTGGGTAATCCACGATCGCCCGAACTCCGTGCGCAGAATAATGGCATTTTCCAGGCTGGCTTCGGAAAGATTTAACTCTCGCTGCACCAGCATCATATCTTCCACGTCGATCTGGTCGTAGCTGAGGTACAGTTCTTGTGCGTCGCGAATGCCTCGGCGACGAGTGGACTCCGGATCGAGGGTGTAGATTTGCACGAGTGAGGGGAAAAGCTGGCGCAACCCTTTGACGGTACTGAACTGCTTACCTTCGCAGGGGGCTTCCCAACCGTACTCCGAGTGCATGTCGAATATTAAATTCACCGCTGCCTGTTTGCGAATCACCCCCGACAGTAATAACCGCGTCAGGAAGGATTTCCCCGTCCCGGATTTGCCGAACACCCCATTGCTGCGTTCCACAAATCGATCGAGGTCTAAGCATACGGGAACTTCCATATCAAGGGGCTGCCCGATGTTAAAATTTTTCCGATAGGGGTCGTCTTCCCAGCCGAACACCGCCCGAAAATCCCCCTCGCTGGCTTCGTAAACTTGGGAAAAGTGACTGGGAATGGTTTTTACGGGGAGTAATTCGATTTCGGCGTTGGTATTGGCGGAAAAGTTAGCGAGTTTCGACCCGTTTTCTCGATTTTCCGGCTGCGGCTTTTTTTGAGTATCCGTCAGCGTCAGCATCAGCATCGGACTGAGTTCGATGGTGCCGTAAGTGCCGCTACCGGCGAGAACCGATTGCAGGAGGGTATCTTCCGGGTGAGGGGGATCGGCAAAAATTCGAGTGCTGCTGGTGCCCAGGGTGACATCCGTGAGCATACAAAAGAAGCGCGATCGCACCCCTTGAACCACCAGGAACTTCCCCACCCGCATCTCTTCGACGGAAACATCTGGATGCAGTCGCACTTCCAGACCGTCGCTGAGGGAACCTTGAATGACCGAACCTAGAGGGCGATCGAAATCCATGGGAAGGAAATGGGGAATGGGGAACACCGGAATGGGAAAGAGCGATTTTTCCATTTCTCCCCGGTTAATTGTCGGGGAGAAGCATTCGACTCAAAACTTATCAGTTCGATCGATAAATGTAAACCCGAATCCTTCATGTGAAAAGGCGATCGACTCGACCCCAGACCCGCGCACCCCATATCCCAATTCACCCCGTTACTTCTGCTCGAAATTCGGTGCGTAAGCTTCGAGCAAACTGCTGATATTGGAGAGAAAATCGTCGGCGGAGACTTTGGGACCGATGGTAATCCGATCGGGGAAAAAGTCGGGCTTATCGATGTTTTGTTTGATCGCCTCGTCCACTTTGAGGGTAATCAACTCTTGCAGCTGGTCTTTAGCGCGCGATCGCTGGTAGGTTGCCCCCTCTTCGGTGGTGGCGTAAAGGGGCGGCAATCGGTTGAGGGCGTAGGCAGCAATATCCCCCACATCCAGGGTTTGATTGGTGGTAGCCTCGATTTCCGCTACCCGCGTAATCGCAGCAGACAGTACCAATTCTTCCATGACGTTGATAAACTGCTTGCGAGGCAAAACAACGACTTCACCGGTTAGCAGGGCCCCCATTAAGCGATCGAGGGACATATACTCTTCAATGGAGAGTTCCGAAGCCGTGTTGCAAATGCGTCCGACTTCCGCTTCCATTACTGGAGTGAGATATCCATCTTGCAGCGCTTGTTCGACAATTTTGACAATACTCATAATGTTCTATTCTATAGATTCCGCGCGGTAAATCGTTTTTGGGACTTCCCCGCGATCGAGAGTCAAGCTAAGGAAAAACCGGAGTTCAGCCCGCTCGATAGCGCACCCGAATCTCACCCTTCCTGGCATTTGAGATCGAACGGGTTCTCGCTTCCTATCAAAAATTAGGACAGCGCGATCGCGGTTGAAAAATTCTGCCTAAGCCATAGCCCAGCAAATTCCGTTTTAGCACAAAACGCTTACTTCAAGCCTCTCTCCAACCAGGGGATCGGATCGACGGATTCCCCGTGAACGTAGAGTCCCCAGTGCAAGTGGGGCCCGGTGGAAATTCCCGTCGATCCCACCCGACCGACGATATCTCCCGCCCGGACCATCTGTCCCTCGCGCACGTCAATTTCGCTCAGGTGAATGTACATCGTCGTTACCCCCTGACCGTGATCGATGCCGACGCTGTTTCCGTGCAATTCAAATCCCTCGGACACCCGACCCACGAGGGAGATGCGCCCGTCGGCCGCGGCGAACACCGGTTCCCCCATACCAGCGGCGTAGTCGAGTCCCCGATGGTAGTAGTTTTCGGCCCATTCTCCGTTGTAGTAGCGACGCACGCCGTAGACCGTCGAAATCCAGCCATCCACCGGCTGCAAAAATATCCCGTTCCAAAGCTGTTCGGGGGTGGTCAGGCTTCTAAATTCTGCAACGCGATCGAATTCGTAATCCGTCCCTTCAATGGCATTCACTTGGGCAGACAGCCAAATCTCCTGGATGGGAAAATCCCGATCGCCCACCTGCACCGTCAGCGTCTTCACCTGACCTTCTCCGGAGACTTCAACGGTACGCCCACCGGGAGATTCTAGGGGGGTCGTGGGGATGAACCCCCGAAATCGATTCGCCCCCACTCGATAGGTGGGATAAACTCGACCGTTAACGCTGAGGGTGGGATTGGCCGCATCGGCCGAATCCGTTTCGACGATCGCCGAGAGGGTATCGCCCAGTTGCGGATTCTCAGGCAAAATTCGCGCCTCTAACGCCATCGCTGCGGCCGTCGGCAAAGTACACGCCCACAGAAACAGACCCATGCAATGGCGAGATATCGTTTGAGTAAAATCGTTCACGCTCGAACCCAATATATTAAGACCAACTCTTATCGTAGACGTCGCTAGAGAATTCGGAGGCGCGGAATTAAAAGAAAGGGGAAAGGGGAATGGGGAATGGAAAAAACCTGTTTCTTCGATGAGTGTCAATAAACCAGTCCGCGTTTTGCCGTACGTATTTGACAATGATACAAAGGCGAGATTTCAAGGATTGGCTCTCCCCCAGTTCTCCCAGTTCCCGAGACCATCGATGGGAGTCTCGATCGAACTCACCCCATCGGTTTGAAATAAACGATCGCCGAACGAGCAATGATGATTTGAACCTCCGATGCGTCTACCGAGCACAGATACTGCGCATCTTGCCAGAGCACGCGACCGACGATCGCATCACCCGTGGACAGTTTGAGTTCGACTTGTTGTTTGGTTCGAATGAACTCTTGAATCTTGCGAATGCTCGGCAACCCAGTATCGAGTTCCATCACGACTCCTTTTTGTTAGAGAATATGGATGTAGAGGGCGATCGGACTCCAAGATCGATCGATGCAGCCTCTGGGGCGAGCAACTCGCTCCAAGTTAATGCCCAATTTACTGCTAGCCCGATCTTAGACTACTAAACCGAAAGCAAAATGGGAATTGAATTTACAAAGTATCACGGACTGGGCAACGATTTTATCCTAATTGATAATCGTGCCTCGTCCGAACCTTGTTTGACCCTCCAACAGGCGGCAAAACTGTGCGATCGTAACTTTGGCATTGGGGCGGATGGGGTGATTTTCGTCCTGCCACCCGAGGGAGACACCGATTACACCATGCGCATCTACAACTGCGATGCCTCCGAAGCTCAAATGTGCGGCAACGGCATTCGCACCCTGGCTAAATTTATCGCTCGCTTGGAAGGTCGCGAAACCGCCAGCGACCTCCGGTATCGCATCCACACCCTCGCCGGAGTCATGATTCCCGAACTCCAAAGCAATGGCGAGGTGAAGGTTGATATGGGGGAACCGATGTTGCTCGCCTCCCAAGTTCCCACAGCCCTCGCCCCATCCGATGAAAAAGCGATCGATGTCTCTTTAGAAGTTGCCGAGCGATCGTGGCAAGTGACGGCCGTGGGTATGGGCAATCCCCATTGCGTCACCTTTGTCGAGGATGTCGCCGCCCTCGACCTGGCAACCCTGGGTCCGCAATTCGAGCATCACCCGATGTTTCCCGAACGTACCAATACTGAGTTTATTGAAGTGGTCGGACGAGACCGGCTGAAAATGCGGGTTTGGGAACGGGGAGCCGGCGCGACTTTGGCCTGCGGGACGGGGGCTTGTGCGTCGTTAGTGGCTGGGGTGTTGACCGATCGATGCGATCGCACTGCCACTGTAGAACTTCCCGGCGGTCCGCTCCAAATCGAGTGGTCGATGGCGGACGGACGACTCTACATGACCGGTCCCGCAGAAGCGGTCTTTTCGGGCCGGATCGAAGCCGGATTTTTGAGCTAAAGTCTCTGAAGGTGAGATAACCAAGTCTCATGTCAATTCAGGGGTGAAGGCAAGCCAAGGCAAATTACAGGCTTCAATGACCGAACAGGCTTGGCAGAATGCTCCAGCCAACCCGAATCCAACGCGATGGACCATCTCATCGCTCCGAATTAACGAAACCCTTCGCGGGTTGAAACCCTCGACACTTGCATTGGAGTCACGATCTACGAGCAAATCCTAGATAGAGACGGTACGGGTCGAGGAATTGACTCCTCGATTATGACCCCTGGCTTGTCAAAACAACCGAACTCAGCTTGAAATTGAGTCAAAACGCACCAGTAAACCTTAGATAGAGAGACGGCATGGGTGGAGGAATTTATCTAATTGACGATGACGATCGGCTTGTAGAAATGACCGAGCAAGCATATGAATCGGAAGAGCGGCTGCAAGAGTGGCTCGAACAATATCCCAACTTACTTGCGGGCGATCGCCCCAACAACGAAATTTCCCGGCGTTGGTTGCTCGTATCGCGAGAAAATTCGAGTGCCAACGAAGAGGAGGGAACCCGACCGTGGTCGAGAGATCGCCTGTTTATCGATCGTCTGGGGATTCCGACCTTGGTGGAAGTCAAGCGCATCAATAGCGAGCGCTGTCGCCAAGAAGTAATCGGTCAAATGCTCGACTACGCGGCGAACGCGATCGTCTACTGGCCCATCGACCAGATCGTGGCGAAGTTTGAAGCCAACTGCCGGGAACAAGGTCGCGATCCCGAGCAGGTCTTCGAGGCGTTTCTCGGGGCAGATGCCGACGAAGAAGAGTTTTGGCAGCAGGTGAAAACCAACCTCCAAGCGGGGAAAATTCGCTTGGTCTTCGTGACCAATGAAATTCCCGTGGCAGCCCGTCGGGTGGTGGAATTTCTCAACGAACAGATGGACCCGGCGGAAATCCTCGCCGTGGAAATCGAACAGTATACCGATCGCGAAGAGGATTTGAGAGTCTTAGTGCCCCGCACCATCGGACAAACGGCCGGAGCCAAGCAGAAAAAAGCCAGTGCGACCCTCGGACGGCGTCAATGGGACGAATCGTCATTTTTCCAAGAACTCAAGGATCGACGGGGCAAGGAAGAGGAAATCGTGGCGCGTAAACTCTACCAATGGACCCTCGATCGTCCGAACGTTCTCGACGTGCAGTGGGGTATGGGAGATACCTACGGCGGATTTTCCGTGTGCGCCCTCTCGGGAAGTTCTGGAACCGCGGAGGATCTGTTTCGCGTGGGAATTTGGGGGGGCTTGGAAATTTCTTCGCGCGATTATGCCAGTCGCGAACCCTTCGATGCCAAAGACAAGTGGCAGGAACTCAGAGAGCAACTCAGTTCCATTGGGATGGCACTCCCCAACGATCCTCGGGAACCGCGTTTCCCGTTTCTGCGACTGTCTACTCTTCAAGACGAACCCGCCCTCGAGCGAGCTTTGCAAATTTTTGAGTGGATCGCTCGCGAAATTCAGGGAGCTTTAAAAGGTCGCGATTGACCCAAACCCAACGGGGCTTAAGCATTGGTGAGGCGGTTTTGCTGATGTGCTAGGGGTGTCGGGTGTAGGGGAAGAGTTTGGGGTGTGCGGGTGTAACCGGTGGAGTCTGTGTCGAGCATCACCCCAGGTGGCTTGACGACACTAAATCTGGGGCTTGACAAATCCGAGGCGATTCTGAGCTGTCACCAATGGGGTTGAAGTCATAGACATCGGGAGGAAAAGGGTGAAAAGTTCAGGGTTCACGGAGCAATTTGCCATCGATCGCGACAGACCGGAGTAAAATTAGCCCAGAATCGATCGCCCATGGGTTACACGTCGATCTACCTCACCCAGAGATGACCGATCCTGACTCCGATCGATTCGGCGAATGGCAGGCGATCGCGCATTCTCAACGCCCAAACCCCAAACCACTTACTCTCCACTCAAACAGACAAAGGACAACAGATCATGGCGCAAAGGGACGATCGATCCGCAACGGGCGCACCCCACGCTCGCTCTGCAGAAGAGATTCTACGAACTCTGAGTGAAGATCTAAAAAATCTCCAGCAAGATATCATCGTCCAATTAGCGCGGGATGTTTCGCGGCTGCAGGGGGAAAAGTCGCGCCTCACCGGGGAAATCGAACAATTGCAAGCCAGACGGCAACAACTTGCCGATGGATCGGGAGATCCGATCGCTCCGGAGCCTCTGTGGACGCAGCAAATGGCACAACTGTTAGCGGCGCAGTTGCAAGAGCAGTTATTCCGACGGATCGATCGTCCCATTGTCAACCCCTTCGGGACGTTTGATGGGGGAACGGGGGAATTATCCGCATGGGAATCGGGGGGATCTCACCTCGACTTTCCCCAAACCGCCGATGAGGTGACTCAGTTGCTCGATAACAGCCTCAACACCTCCTACCGCAACGTCGATCGAGATCTCGGCAGCCCCCGCAGTTCCCTGTCTCAGCAACTGCGGCAAATTCAAGGTCTCCAGCAGCAGGGTGAGGTGATTTTAGAAGCGTTGGTTCGTCGTCTGAGCCAGCAAATCCGGTTGGATGCGACAACGGTTCCCGAGAATGGCAGCATTCCTCCCAACGCAACCGATGGCTTACCCCCTCGGGATCAAACATCCACCCCGCGTCTATCTTCGACCCCGACACTTAACCGCCCCCAACTGACGAAATCCTCCGCGACGTCCCAACCGACATCTCAGGTCAAACTCGGGTTAATCCTGGCACTACTCTACGCGGCCACCCTGTCGCTGTTTAACGTCAGTATCGGGGTGATTCTCAACCCGAAAACGATTTTTGGCATTTGGGATTGGGGCGGTATCATCTCCCCGAGCGTCGGCAATTCCCTGCTGATTCTGTTTTTGCGCATGGTGGTGGTGGTGGGGTTGATGCCCCTGCTCGCCCTGTGGCTGTATCCGACCATGTGGGAGGATTTGGGACAATTTTGGCAGAGTCGGGACGATCGCCTCAAACTTCAAGTCATCGGCAGCGGTGCGGGGTTGTTTTTATCTCAAGTTCTCATTTACATGGCGTTCGGCACGGGAATTCCCATGGCGGTGGTGATTACCCTATTTTTCGTCTTTCCCATCGTCACGGTTTTGGGGGCTTGGGTGCTATTTGGTGCCCGTCCGTCGAACTTGCGCTGGGGAATTATGGCGATCGTTCTGTGTGGGGCGATTCTGTCCGTGCCGCGCATCTCCGATGTGTTTTCTGGAGATGTGGGGGAGAATTTCGTGCTTGGTAGCATTTATGCGGTGGCGTCGGGGATTACCTTTGCCGGATACGTGCTGCTCACCCAAATCTGCGGCAAAAAGCTGCACCCGATGCCCTTTAGTTTTGCCAATTTCCTCACGGTGTTCGCACTGTGTCTGGTGGGGGTTTTGCTGGCGGGAATTACCGGGTGGGGGTCGATGGAAGTGCTCAAAGACCAATCGATTCCCCTGCTCTCGAGCGGTATCTGGCTGGGGGTTCTGACCCTCGCGAGCTATATCTTCAATAATTTTGCTATTAAATACTCCGATGCGGCTCTGGCTTCGATCGTCGGGGCAACCGGACCGGTCATGACGGCACTGTTTGCCTGGATTATTGTCAATGAGGTGATGCAACCCCTACAAATCGGCGGCATGGTGTTGGTGACCATCGGCGTCGTGGGGTTGAGTTTGGAACGGATTTTGCTGGCGAAGCAGGGGGGTCGGCGTTGAGGTTTTTCCCCAGAGGATTTGTAGGGGCACAAGCAGTTGAACGATTGAGTTTGGAAAAAACGAAATCTGACAGCTCCAAATGCGCGCGCCCTCCCTTATTTATTGTTCGTAGGGTGGGTCGTTTTTCCTGTTGGAATTTCGCTGTTACACCAGCCATCGAACTGCCCACCAATCCTCAGAAAATTCGATCGTTGACCCAATCACGATATCTGTTGCGATATTAATAGAAACCCAAAAACTCGGAAGCCGGAATAGAGCCATCGCCCCCCATTGCTGACTTCCGAATTTTGAGTTTTGAATCGATTTTCAACTCATCAAAAAAAACAGCCAGGGTTAGAAACCTATCTAACTCTGGCTGTAACCATTTAGTTGGAAACTAAACGGAGAGGGAGGGATTCGAACCCTCGTTAGAGTTACCCCTAAACAGCATTTCCAGTGCTGCGCCTTCAACCACTCGGCCACCTCTCCAGGAAGCACAGTTTATTCTATTTTTTACTGTAGCTATAAAAGCATAACAGAATGTGCGCGCGAGACTCAAGCAAATTTGAAAAAGATCTGAGATTTCTCGGGATTCGGCTCGATCTACCAGATCGAGCGACCCTGGGAACACCCTTGGTTTCACTGCGCCCCTCCCTCGACTGTGCGACGGTGGCGAGCCATTCGAGAGCGGGTCGTCCTACGAGTGAGTATCGCGTGGGAATCGCAGGTGGGATATGATAGCTCAAGCAGGTAAAACCAATAAAGTGCTAACCGCCACCTGTGACTCAAAATCAAATTCAAATAGAACCCGGCACGGAGGGGCATCCCGTGTCGTTAATAAAGCTTACCGAGTAACCTAAGCAATCGCTGGTGTTGGTAAGAAGTCCGCACTCTCCCATTCGGGGAGGGTCGGGAGTATGTCACGGACGAGACGCTTATCCAAATTTTGGCTTCTGTTCTACCTTTCCCTATGACCCGTTCTTACCAAATCCACATTCACGATCGCCACTCGAACCAGGACTATTCCGTCCGCGTACCCGAAGATCGCTACATTCTCCACAGTGCCGAAAATCAGGGGGCAAACCTACCGTTTTCCTGTCGCAACGGCGCGTGTACTACCTGCGCGGTACGGGTTCTCTCCGGGGAACTCCACCAGCCGGAAGCCATGGGACTTTCCCCAGAACTGCAACGGCAGGGATACGCGCTGCTGTGCGTCAGTTATCCGCGATCGGACATTGAAGTGGAAACCCAAGACGAAGATGAAGTCTACGAACTCCAGTTCGGACGTTACTTCGGGAAAGGTCGGGTTCGCTTCGGATTACCTCTGGATGAGGATTAATGGGATAAGGGGGAGAATTATAGCAACCGCCACATGAATGAGGACACTGGTGAAAATGAGCTTCGGAGGCTTCGGAGGCGAAGGGGGCTTCGGGGGGAAGACTCCGGCAAAATTACAGAATTGTCCTCATCGAACTGGCGACTGCTATAACAATTAAAAATTCAGACCCCCGATCTCCCGTGGGATTTCCGCGCTGTCGAATTCGCCAAATCCAGGAGTTTATTCGGAGTCGGGAATGAGATTCAACAGGGCATCGATATCATTTAAGCTATCTTTGTAATCGCTCATTGCCTGCCGGTAGTTCCCCTCATCCGCTGCCGCATCGAGGCTTTCTAAGTGACCGAACAACTCTTTGGAGATTTCTTTGGCTTCTTTCTGTTCCGACTTGGACAGGTTGTTCGTAATCGTACCGGCTTGCTGACGGATGGTTCCCAAGGGACCGTGGATGAACATATCCACATAAGTCCAGTTTTCCTTATTGATGAGACCGATCAACTCGCTGGTCATGCGATCGCGCATGGTCGAAATTTTCTCTGCGGAGATATTCAGCAAACTGATTTGTGAGGGGCTATAGACGGGGGCAGCGGCTTGAGGGCTACCACAACTGACGAGGACGACGGCAAAAAGGGCACAAATCCAAGCCAGAAAAGACTGATTACGGCGCATAGTTCTCGATTGCGTTCAAATATTAACAAAACTTACGTCAATCATTTTACCGACGACGGAGAAACGTGAGAAGCGATTGGCTAATCTCGCTAGACCAATGTTCTTGGGGGTAGTGTCCCGCTTCTGGGAGTTCGACGAATTCGACGTTCGCGATCGCCTTGGCAGCGGTTTTTGCTTCGTCGAGGGGCAGCCAGGGATCGAGAATCCCCCACAGGATTTGGGTGGGTTGCTGCCACTGGGATAAACCGGACTCGATTTGGGCCATCGCCGACGGCATCTGAAGATTCTTTAGGGTCATCAGTAACGATCGACCGGCATCGGAACTGCTTAAATAAGGGCCGCGATAGACGTTCAAATCCTTATCTTCAACGACGAAACGACTTCCACCTTCCAAAAGGCGATCGACCAATAGCGGATCTTGGGTCATCATATCCCCAACAAACGGCCAACTCATTTGTTGCATTTTGAAGGGGAGTTTGGCACTTGCGGATAGGGGAGTATTTAAAATCGCCAGCCGTTCGATGCGATCGGGGTGAGCGAAGGCATATTGCAACCCCACCGATCCTAAAAATCCCTGCACCACCATCGAGAATCGATCGATGTCCAGGGCGGCTAAAAATGCATCGAGGGCTTCGATAAAGGCTTCGGGGGTATAGGCAAAATCCCGTTTGTCGGGTTTAGACGATCGCCCGTGACCGATCCAATCGGGAGCAATTCCTCGAAAACCCTGACTGGCTATCTCTGGGAGAATCGCACTCCAGCTATGACTCAGGGAAGGGATACCGTGAAGGAAAAGAACGGGAGGATAATCGGTCGGTTGTTCGGGTTGGGCTTGCAGGTAAAACCACTCGAACGACCCGACCTCGATCGAGTTTTTTTCAATAGACACCGTTTTTTTAGGGTTTAATTCTTTATGATGTCTTCCACTCTACCGTAAAGCTGTCATCGGGCTATCGCGTTTATCCTCAGTTCTGAGACCGGGGGTGGAATGAAAATTTTTTGAAATTCTCGATCGAAACTTATTCGACAAATTCGTAAAAGGCAATACAAACTCCCGCGAAATCGAGAATGGCAAACTCTTTTGAGCCCCAGGGCTTGGTTTCCAACTGACCGTTGGGATGAACGATATCTTCTCCTTTGGCTTGAAACTCTTCGTAGAGCGCTTCAACGCCTTGGACTCGAACCCGCAGGCTGGTGCCATCGACCAGATTTCGATCGTCATTTTTGACGAGAAAAAGAGAAACGCCATCCCGCTCGACGATCGCCATTTCGATGGGGTTGCCTTCTTGATGGGTGACAGTGAATCCTAGCTTTTGTTCGTAAAATTCAATCGCTTTTTCGACATCGTTTCCCGCCGGAATTAACGGTGTCATATCGAGAAGCTTTGGCGAGCTATTATTTTTGTTATTCATTGATGGATTGTAACCGTAGAGAAAAGGGTTTGAGATCGTTCGCCAAAAAGCTAAATTTTCAGGAGTTTTAGCTTGGAAGAGATTAAAGATATAGTAACTGCCAGTGCGGTTAGGACAACACCGGACAATTGTGTAATGAACTCGTCGTCTTCCCCCCCTGCCCCCAAAGCCCCCGAAGCCCACAGTCAATTGTGACCTAACCGATATGGCAACTGCTATATAAGCTGGGACTGGAGTTTTAAGCGGACAAGCACTCGCGTAGCAACTCTTCCAAAGTCTCGTGGAACGATCGCTCCCCCGCGTTGTCAGGTTTTGGACGATCGCAGTCGCACGTGGCTTCATGAGGTGACACTTACGATCTAGAGTCCTTCCACAATTTCTGCAATTGTTTTTGACGGTAACGAGTCATTCCGTACATCCCAAGAACGACCAAACTTACGGTTGTGGTGGATAGAGGTTCGGGAACTTCTTGCACGGGTTCGGGTTCCGGTTCTGGGAGGGGTTCGGGTTC
>NZ_JBRJXU010000075.1:0-21408 GCF_057467645.1 Zarconia sp. | reverse complement strand
GTTAACTCATCGAGCTTTATCGCCAGTATCACTTTTTGGCGAAGGTCGTAACTGTAGGGTTTGGGCATGAGGATAACGATCGCCTACGAATTGTTAGCACCACTTCGAGTTTATGCCTAAACCGCCCTGGCGGTTGCTATAATTTCGCCAACGGCTTCCACTCGATTGGGGTATTGGGAATCGGGAACGCGCCGCCAAATCGTGTTGCGTTCTTCCCCCTCGAGGATGGCTACGATGCCCCAGTTGCCGTGGTTGTGAACCCGAGAAACTGTACCCGGTGAAGCGATCGCAGTTTGTACGGTTAAGGGATAACCCAGTTCGTCGTACAGCATCAACGCCGACATCCCCGAATCGTTCCCCGAATCCTTGAATTGCGGCTTTTGCGTCCGAATCCAGTACGAGTTGGTAATCAGTCGCCGGACGATCGATCGCAATGCTGCCAACGTAGAAATCTCGTCATCGCCGCGCTCTAAGACATCTTCAACTTCCGTCAGAAAACGGTGTAAATGGTAGGGAGTCCGCAGCAAATCCCACTCCTTGACCGGCTTGCACACCTGCCAACTTCCATCTCCAGTCACTAAAAAATCCCGATTCTTCATCCCTCATCCCCCTCGTACTCATCGTCGTCATCCGGACGCTCTAAGATATCTCGCACCACATTTCCACCAAATTCGTGGCGGTTTTCGATCTCGCTGACGTGGGTGGCAATTTCTTTGGCTGCTTCAATATCTCCGAGTCGGGCGCGAAGCAAACCGGATGCTGCATAGGCGTTGAGGTAGAGCCGAATATTCGCATCATCTCGGCGAGTATTGAGGATCGGCTTTAATTGAGACCAGTCATCCGGTAGTGCTTCGATGAATTTCACCCGTTCGAGTAATTGCATCGCCACCTTTAAAGCCAATCGATCGTTGCGGGTGTAAAAGAAGTAGCGGTAGGCAGAGACTAAAACATCGAGATGCCCCTCGGCATCAGCCAGCGCCCGCTCCACGTACTCATTTGCGAGAGCGGGATCGTCCCAGTTTGCAGCCGTCAGTTGCAACCACTTTTTCACTGTTTCGGGAACGACGTACCACGCAAATTCTTCGGGATTGGGTACCGGCTGAGTCTGAGTTGGGGGCTGTGGGTTGGAAAGGGGCATGACGATGGCAAGATCTCGATCGATTCAACGACAAACCAGCCATCTTGCACTTCCATGAAATGCAAGACCGCTCGTCGATCGTGAGTAACACTTAGGAATTTTAGGATACGCAACTCGTCACTCCCGGGCACTTATTAAGCTTGCACTCAAAGGCTACATCGGCTCGTTGACAAGCTTTTGAGAGAGTTTTTTGGGACGGTGGACGAGTATTTGAATCGGGAGATCTCGCCAGGGTGGGAAATCTTACAAGGGTATGTTTTTTAGATTTCGGTGGATGTAAGCTGGGAAGGCAGGGGAGGCTGTAGGGGCACAAGCATTTGGGCGATTGACTTTTGGTACAACGAAATCTGACATGTCCAAATGCTTTGCCCACCCCCCGCGATAAATCCCTGTTAGAACCATATCGGGTGATGGCAGGTAGTTCGCAGAGGGAGAACATTTCATTCAATCCTCGCGACAAACTGCCCAGCCGACAATCACTGGAAATCGGGGTGTTCGCACACCATACCGAAGGGCGTTAGCGCGCGCCATACCGAAGGGCGTTAGCGCACGCCATGCCGAAGGCTATAGCATTTGGATTGGTGAGATGTCGTTTCATTCATCATTTTTCGCCCAAATGCGCGCGCCCCTACGGCCCAACAGCCCGACAGCCCGATAGGCAGACAGACTCTATGCCAAACTCTCCTCCGCTTCCGGGTGATACAGCGCGGCATCTAACCGACAGCCGCAGTAGGCGAGAACGTAGAGTTCTTTCAAATCCCGAATCAGGGGATAGCGGGGATTGGCCCCGGTGCATTGGTCGTCGAAAGCTAGATCGGCCATGTCTTCGACTTTATCGTAGAACTCGCGATCGCCCCCGGATAGGGTCTCGGCAATGGTCATGGGAATATCCAGTTGCTGCTTCAACGCTTCAACCGCGTCCACCAAGTTTGCCACTTTCTCGTCAGGCGTTTCTCCCCCCAACTTCAGGTAATCGGCAATTTGCGCGTACCGGGCTTTGGCTTGCGGGTACTCGTATTGGGGGAAAATTGCCTGTTTGAAAGGGGCATCGGTGGCGTTGTAGCGGATGACGTGGGAAATCATCAGGGCGTTCGCCAAGCCGTGGGGGACGTGGAAGGTAGAACCCAGCTTGTGGGCCAGGGAGTGGCAAACCCCGAGGAAAGCGTTGGCAAAAGCCATCCCGGCGATGGTGGCGGCATAGTGGACTTTTTCCCGCGCCTCTGGGTCGTTTGCCCCCTTTTGGTAGGAACGGGGCAGGTACTCGAACAGCAACCCGATCGCCTCTAAAGCCAACCCTTCGGTAAATTCCGTCGCCAACACCGATACGTAGGCTTCCAGGGCATGGGTGAGGGCATCGATGCCACCGTAGGCCGTCAGTTTTTTGGGCATTCCCAGCACCAACTCCGGATCGACGATCGCCATATTCGGAGTCAGGGCGTAGTCGGCGAGAGGGTATTTAATCCCGGTGCGATCGTCGGTTACGACCGCAAACGGCGTCACTTCCGATCCGGTTCCCGAGGTTGTGGGAATCGCCACCATCATCGCTTTTTTCCCCAAAGGCGGCAGTTCGTACACCCGCTTGCGAATGTCCATAAACCGCATCGCCAACCCGTCGAACTCCACTTCCGGCTGTTCGTACATCAGCCACATCACTTTCGCCGCATCCATGGGCGATCCTCCTCCCATGGCAATGATGACATCGGGTTGGAAGCTGTTGAGGAGGGCGAGTCCTTTTTGCACGGTGGTTAGGGAAGGGTCGGGTTCGACGTTATAGAAGATGTCGTGTTCGATGCCGATTTCTTCGAGAACCTCGGTCACTTCTTCCGTCATCCCCAAATCGTAGAGGGGTTTGTCGGTGACGATAACCGCCCGCTGTTTCCCCGCCAACTCCCGCAGGGCAACGGGGAGACAGCCGTATTTGAAATAAACTTTGGGGGGAATCCGGAACCACAACATATTCTCCCGGCGTTCGGAGACGGTTTTGACGTTGAGGAGGTGGCGAACGCCGACATTTTCCGAGATGGAGTTGCCGCCCCAAGTTCCGCAGCCGAGAGTCAGGGAGGGATCGAGTTTGAAGTTGTACAAATCTCCGATCGCCCCTTGAGATGAGGGGGTATTAATTAGAACGCGGGCGGTGGAGACGATCGATTCAAAGGTGGTAATCCGGTCTTGGTTGTGGGGGGCGGTGTAGAGAACGGAGGTGTGGCCGCGCCCTCCCAAGAGTACCAAGTCCTGGGCGGTTTGGGTGGCTGCCTCGAAGTTGGGCGATCGATACATTCCCAAAATCGGAGAGAGTTTCTCGATGGAGAAGGGTTCGGTATCGCCGATGGCTTCCGCTTCCCCGATGAAGACTTTCGTTCCTTCGGGAACGGAAATCCCCGCCAATTCGGCAATTTTTGCGATCGGTTGTCCGATGATGGCGGCGTTGAGACGACCGTCTTTGAGAATCAGGTTGCCGACTTGGGCTTTCTCTTCTGGGTTGAGGAAATAGGCGCCGCGATCGCAGAATTCCTGCTTCACTGCCTCGTACACCTCATCCACCACCACCACGGACTGTTCCGAGGCGCAAATGGTGCCGTTATCGAAGGTTTTGCTTAACAGGATCGAACTGACGGCCATCCGAATTTCGGCGGTTTCGTCGATGACGGCTGGGGTATTGCCCGCCCCAACTCCCAAGGAGGGTTTGCCGGAGGAGTAAGCCGCTTTGACCATCCCCGGCCCGCCGGTGGCCAAAATGAGATCGACGCGGGGATGCTGCATCAGGGCTTTGGAGAGTTCCACCGTCGGTTCGTCGATCCAACCGATGATGTCCGGTGGGGCCCCCGCTGATATTGCCGCATCGAGGACGATTTTTGCCGCTTCTACGGTACAGTTCTTCGCCCGTGGGTGGGGAGAAAAGATAATGGCGTTGCGAGTTTTCAGGGCGAGGAGAGATTTGAAAACCGTGGTGGAGGTGGGATTGGTGGTGGGAACGATTCCGGCGAGGATGCCCACGGGTTCCGCCATTTTCTGGATGCCAAAGTGGCGATCGGATTCGATCGTGCCGCAGGTTTTTTCGTCTTTGTATTTGTTGTAGATATATTCCGAGGCAAAGTGATTTTTAATCACCTTATCTTCGATAACGCCCATCCCCGTTTCGGCAACGGCCATTTTCGCTAAAGGGATTCGTTGGGCGTTGGCGGCTAGGGCTGCTTGCTTGAAGATTTCATCGACTTGTTTCTGCGTAAATTTAGCGTAGGTAGCCTGGGCAGTGAGAACGCGATCGATAAGAGCTTCTAAAGATTGAATGCTGTCCACTTTCATGGGTCTTCCTCTTGGTCGATTTCTTGAGTGGGATCGATTGGAACTGAAAACGGAGCAATGGCGACCCGACACGATTCGAGATCGCCTCGGACGTAAACATCAAGTAAGTCGCAATATCCCCATCGGTATCCTTCGAGTTGAAAATGTTGGCAAAAACAGCAGTGAGGACGATTTAAGGGGTTGTGGGTGGGTGGATGCTTGGTGAGATGTTGGGGGGTTCGTTCTCGATCGACGGGTTCCATGGAACGGGAAAACGATTAACGTTTTATTTTTAGTTTTATAAAGTGCGGGGCAATAAACAGGCTTTTTATGATAAGTTTTTAATTAAATTTGCCTATTTTTGAGCTTAATATTCGATCGCAAACAATCAATTTCAAGCTCGCCCTACACTTCGATCGTATATCGTTTACCCGGCAACCTTACTCGATCGGTAACTTATATTTATAGAAAATGTTCCGAGCATTTTCCACGTCTTCGAGAGACGCGGGAGCGGTGTTGTAGAGTTGGTAGTCGTATCCTAATTCCTGCCATTTATATTCCCCCATTTTGTGAAAGGGCAAAATTTCGACTTTTTCAACGGTTTTTAGGCTAGAAATAAACTTCGCTAATCCTTCAACGTTTTCCGTTGCATTCGTTAAATTGGGAACCAAAACAAAGCGAATCCAAGTATTTTTTTCGATATCGCTTAAATAACGGGCAAAATTGAGGGTGGGTTCCAAAGAAACGCTCGTGACTTGGCGATAGGTCTCCCGATCGAAAGATTTGATATCGAGCAGCACCAAATCCACCACATCGAGCACGGATTTCGCCACCTCTAAATTGACGTAACCGGAAGTATCCAACGCCGTATGAATCCCCAATTCCCGGCAGCGACGGAAGATTTCCCGGACGAACTCCGGCTGCATCAGCGGTTCTCCCCCCGTCACCGTCACCCCCCCGCCAGAAAACGCCATATAGCTGCGATATTTCTGGATTTGGTCGATTAAGCGATCCACCGTCACCTCTTCCCCACCCGTCGGATGGCGGCAATCGGGATTGTGGCAGTAGAGACAGCGCAACGGACAACCTTGAGTGAAGATGACGAACCGGATTCCCGGGCCATCCACCGTCCCGCAGGTTTCGATGGAATGAATGCGTCCGGTTGTTGAAGTTTGAGTCGGCATAGTGTTTTTTGCGCGCAAGGGTGCAGGGACAGGGTCAGGGTCTGTAGGGGCAAAGCATTTGGGCGATCGATCGTGGAACAAAACAACATCTAACAAATCCAAATGCTTCGCCCACCTCGGCGGCAGGGCAGAGCTTCGGGCGCTTTGGGAGCATCGGAGACCTCGGAGGCAAGGGAAGCTAAAATCCCCGGTTTTTTCCAATTCCCCCGTTTCACCCCATCACCGCGTCACCCCACTTCCGTCGGAGTCTCATCCTCACGGACCATAGGACCGCTCGTCTCTTGATGGTGTACGATGAGGATCGAGCAGGGAGCGCGGTGAGAAACGTAGTTGCTGACGCTACCGAGGAACAACTCCTTCAAACCCGATCGCCGCCGACTTCCCGTCACGATCAGATCCGCTTCCCAATCCAAGGCTAACTCGCAGATTTTTTCGCCCGGATTGCCGATGAGTTGGGTAAAGTCCGTTTCGATGCCCTTCGATTCGATCGATTCGGCAAGCGATCGCAACATTTCTAAACCCTTGTCCTCCACAGCGTGCCAAGACTCCAGATAATGCTCGGCAGCGTTGATGTAGATATCCGTGCCGTACTCTGCGGCGGCAAACAACGGTGTCTCGCCGACATTTTCCGTCGTGGGCGACAGAACGTGCAGCAGATGCAACGTCGCTTTACACGCTTGGGCGAGAGATACGGCCTTCTCAAATGCCAATTGACTGATATTCGAGTCATCAATAGCGACTAAAATTCTGCGAAACACGATCGATTTCCTCCTAGTTTTGTGAATTCAGAATTGGGGAATGGGGAATGGGGAATGGGGAATGGGGAATGGGGAATGGGGAACGGGGAACGGGGAACATTTCATTGAATAATTCTCTTCTCCCTTGTCTCCTTGTCCCCTTGTCCCCTTGTCCCCCCAAAACCTCACCCTTCCATCTGGGCAATATCCAACCGGGTTTTGAGAACCGAGTCGGGATTGAGAGAGATGGAATCGATGCCCAACTCAACTAAGAAGCGGGCAAATTCGGGATAGTCAGAGGGGGCTTGACCGCAAATCCCAATTTTGCGATGGTGTTTGTGGGCTTTTTCAATAACCATCCGCACCATCTGCTTCACCGCTTCGTTGCGTTCGTCGAACAAGTGCGCCACCAGCGATGAATCGCGATCGAGTCCCAGGGTAAGCTGGGTCAGATCGTTAGATCCGATCGAGAATCCATCGAACACCTGGGCGAATTCCTCAGCGAGGATGACGTTGCTGGGAATCTCGCACATGACGTAGACTTGCAACCCATTTTCACCCCGTACTAATCCATTTTGGCTCATTTGCCTGAGAACTTGGCGACCTTCATCGGGGGTGCGGCAGAAGGGAATCATCGGAATGACGTTGACCAGTCCCATCTCGTCGCGCACTCGTTTGAGGGCAGTGCATTCCAACCCAAAAGCTTGGCAGTAAGCCGGATCGTAATACCGCGATGCCCCCCGCCAGCCAATCATCGGGTTCTCTTCTTGAGGTTCAAAAGTCTTGCCTCCCAGGAGGTTGGCATATTCGTTACTCTTGAAGTCCGACATGCGGACGATAACCGGTTTGGGATAGAAGGCGGCGGCGATGGTGGCGATGCCCCGGGCGAGTTTATCGACGAAGAAATCGGCTTTGCGATCGTAATTCGGGGTCAGGCGGGCAATTTGAGCTTTGACCGCGTCATCTTCGAATTCGTCGAAATGCAACAACGCCAGGGGATGAACTTTGATGTGGTTGGCGATGATGAATTCCAACCGCGCCAACCCCACCCCATCGCAGGGAATTGCCGCTAAACCTAAGGCTTCCTCGGGATTGCCGACGTTCATCAAAATTTGGGTGCGGGTTTCGGGGAGGTTATCGAGTTGGGTTTCGGTCACTTCAAAAGGAACCAATCCCCGGTAGACTTTCCCCGCTTCTCCTTCGGCGCAACTCACGGTAATTTCTTCTCCTGTGGGAATTTTTCCAGTCGCCGTGGTGCAACCGACGATCGCCGGAATTCCCATCTCGCGGGCGATAATGGCGGCGTGGCAGGTGCGACCCCCCCGGTCGGTGACGATCGCACTGGCTTTTTTCATAATCGGTTCCCAATCGGGATCGGTTTTGGTGGTCACGAGCACTTCACCGGGTTGGAATCGATCGATTTGGCGTACGTCGAGGATGACCCGGGCCTGACCTAGACCGATGGCTTCTCCCACAGCCCGACCGGCAGCGATAACTTCTCCGGTTCCCGTCAGTTGGTAGTTTTTGAGAATCGTGCCGGATTTTTGAGATTGAACGGTTTCCGGTCGCGCCTGGACGATGAATAAGTCCCCGGTTTCCCCATCTTTGGCCCACTCGATATCCATTGGGGTCTGGGTTCCCCGAATTTCGGTGTAGTGCTCTTCGATGATGGTCGCCCATTTTGCCAGGGTGAGAATTTCCTCGTCGCCGATGGCATATTGACTCCGTTCCGACTCGGGAACGGGCACGTTTTTGGTGAGTTTGCCGCCACCGAGGTCGTAGACCATTTTGATTTCCTTGCTGCCGAGGCGCTTTTCGAGAATCGGGCGGCATCCCGCTTCCAACGTCGGTTTGAAGACGAAGAACTCATCGGGATTCACCGATCCCTGAACCACGTTTTCTCCCAACCCGTAGGCAGCGGTAATCAAGGCAATATTTTTAAACCCGGTTTCCGTATCGATGGAGAACATGACCCCGGAAGAGGCGAGGTCGGAACGCACCATCTTTTGCACTCCCACAGACAGGGCAACATCGAAATGGTCGAAGCCGCGAATCGTGCGGTAGGAAATGGCGCGATCGGTGAAAATAGAGGCAAAGCATTTGTGGCAAGCATCGAGAACGTTCTTCACCCCATGAACGTTGAGATAGGTTTCCTGCTGGCCGGCAAAGCTAGCATCGGGCAAATCTTCCGCCGTGGCACTCGATCGCACGGCCACATCGGTGTGGTAGTTATATTCTTGGCACTTGCGCCGTTCCTTTCCATCGAGGCGATCGCAAATTTGGGCATCCGTCCCGTAGCGTTCGCACAGGGTAAAATAGGCGCTGGCGATCGCCGCTTCCAACTCGGGCGGGAACGGCGTATGCAGCATCAAAGAACGGGCTTGCTGACCCCGCTGGCGCAGATTCTGCATGTCCTCCACATCCAAATCGGCGAAAATCTGCCGCAGTTGGCTATCCAGCCCCGCCCGCTCTATAAAATACCGATAAGCGTAAGCCGTCGTCGCAAACCCCGTCGGCACCCTCACCCCCTTCGGCGCAAGCTGCCGAATCATCTCCCCCAGAGACGCATTCTTCCCCCCCACCAAAGGCACGTCCGTCATCCCCACTTCCTCAAACCACAGTACGAAAGCGGTATCTTTCACCGATTGGGTTTTGGTTTCGAGAGCGGTAGCAACCATCATTGCACCTCCTTTTTTAATCAAGGCGTGGGGTGTGGCATATCTGTAGGGGCAAAGCATTTGGGCGATAAATTCTAGAGAAAACGACATCTCATATATCCAAATGCTTCGCCCTCCCGGATTTCATTGAGGCGATCGATTCAACCCTCACCCGAAGGTTTGAGGGAGAGCATGGGGCTTCTCAAACCCGCTCGTGAAACGTCCGACTCACCACATCCAACTGCTGTTCGCGGGTCAATTTAATAAAGTTCACCGCATACCCCGACACCCGAATCGTCAGTTGGGGATATTTCTCCGGATGTTCCATGGCATCGAGCAAGGTTTCCCGATTCAACACGTTGATGTTGATGTGGTGACCTTCACTGTGGAAGTAACCATCGAGCATTCCCGCGAGGTTGTTGGTACGATCGCCCTCCGTTTTCCCCAAGGCTTTCGGCACGATCGAAAAGGTATAGGAAATGCCATCCTGGGCGTGTTCGTAGGGCAGTTTCGCCACCGATTCCAACGCCGCAATCGCCCCGTGGGTATCCCGACCGTGCATCGGGTTCGCCCCCGGTGCAAAAGGCTGTCCGGCTTTGCGGCCGTCGGGGGTACTGCCGGTTTTCTTGCCGTAGACCACGTTAGAGGTGATGGTGAGGATGGATTGGGTGGGAACCGCATCGCGATAGGTTTTGTGCTGGCGCACTTTGTTCATGAAGTCGGCTACTACGCGCGAAGCAATGGCGTCGACGCGATCGTCGTTGTTGCCGAATTTGGGATAATCTCCTTCAATGGCGTAATCTACCGCCAGTCCCTCTTCGTTGCGCAGTACCTTCACCCGCGCGTACCGAACTGCCGAGAGGGCATCGGCCACCACCGACAACCCCGCCACCCCGCAAGCCATCGTCCGATACACGTCGCGATCGTGGAGGGCCATTTCCAGGCGTTCGTAGCAGTACTTATCGTGCATGTAGTGGATGACGTTGAGGGTATTGACGTAGAGTTTCGCCAACCAATCGAGCAAGCGATCGAACTTCGCCGTCACTTCCCCATCCTCGAGATATTCCGAGGTAATCGGGGCGAATTCCGGGGTCACCTGTACTCCCGATTTCTCATCCTTACCGCCGTTGACGGCATACAGAAGGGCTTTGGCGAGATTCACCCGCGCCCCGAAAAACTGCATCTGCTTGCCGATGCGCATTCCGGACACGCAACAGGCAATGCCGTAGTCGTCGCCGTAGTAGCGCCGCATCAAATCGTCGTTTTCGTACTGAATCGAACTGGTTTCGGCGGAGACTTTGGCGCAGAAGCGTTTGAAATTCTCCGGTAATCGTTCGGACCATAACACCGTCAGGTTGGGTTCCGGGGCCGGACCGAGGTTAAATAAGGTGTGCAGGAACCGGAAGCTGGTTTTGGTCACCAACGTCCGTCCGTCTTCCCCCATACCGCCGATGGATTCGGTGACCCAAGTGGGATCGCCCGAAAACAGCTCGTTGTAAGCCGGGGCCCGCAGGAACCGCACCATTCGCAGTTTCATCACGAAATGGTCGATGAGTTCTTGGACGTCGGCTTCGGAAATTTCCCCACTCTTCAAATCCCGTTCGGCGTAGATATCCAGGAAAGTCGAAACCCGTCCCAAGGACATTGCCGCCCCGTTTTGCTCTTTAATAGCCCCCAAATAGCCAAAATAGGTCCATTGAATGGCTTCGCGAACGTTGGCGGCCGGTTCGCCGATGTCGAATCCGTAGGCGGCGGCCATTTCTTTAAGTTCTTGCAGGGCGCGAATTTGCTCGGAAATTTCTTCGCGCAGGCGAATGGTTTCTTCGTCGATGCAGTCGAGTTCGAGGGAAGCCAGTTGGGTCTTTTTATCTTCAATTAAACGGCGAACGCCGTACAGGGCAACTCGACGGTAATCGCCGATAATTCGCCCCCGTCCGTAGGCATCGGGTAGCCCGGTAATAATCCCAGACTTGCGCGCCCGTTTCATTTCGGGGGTATAGGCATCGAATACACCATCGTTGTGAGTTTTTCGATATTTTTTAAAGATCTCTTCCGTTTGCGACTCGAGGGTGTAGCCGTAGGCGTCTAAGGAATTTTTCACCACTCGAATTCCCCCAAAGGGCATAATCGCTCGTTTGAGGGGTTTATCGGTCTGCAAACCGACGATTGTTTCTAAATCTCGGGCAATATAACCCGGTGGATGAGCAGTAATGGATGTGGGGACTCGGGTATCGGCATCGAGCACGCCCCGTTCCCGTTCTTGCCCCATCAAAAAGGTGACTTTATCCCAGAGAGTGCGGGTCCGATCGGTGGGTGATGAGAGGAACGTATCGTTTGCGGTGTAAGGCGTGTAGTTTTTTTGAATGAAGTCGCGGACGTTAATCTCTTGCGTCCATTTTCCGGCGGTGAAACCTTTCCATTGCTCGAACATTTCTTTCCCTCCGAATATTATGTTGTGGCTTGGGGAACGATCGAGAGTCTCTTTAAGTTTCCTTACTTTCGATCTTAACGTTTTTCTTGGGTAGCGATGAAGGTTTGTTATTTTGTTTTACAAATTAAAGTCAGAAAAATTTTATATTTTTTGGCAACAAATTTGTTGCTTTAATATTTAATTTCAGATTTAATGATTTAGATATATCTCGGTTTTTTGGTGATAAATAAAATAAATTTGTTGTATAATATAATTAAATCCAAATCCAATCAACTCCATCCGTATTAATAGGGATAAAGTGCTCGATCGACGAATTTAAAGCCGCGAAAATTAGGCCTTCATGGCTCTGGAATGGCGCCGGTTCTCTGACGATTTCGATCGACGATGGGGAAACGGAGCCGATCGCCTTTACACCAGCCAACGGTTTAAATTCGGATCTCCTCTAAAACTTCGAAAAAATTTAAGGAAAGAATCGAGCGGGCCACCCCCGATCTTTTCTCCCAGTTCGCGACAACTCAACGTATCGATTTCCCTTCAGCTCGATCTCGCAGCACTCGTGCAGGAGTATCCTTTGCCATGACTCAGACTTACTCGCCCTTGAAATCCAACCCCGGCATCAGTCGGGGTGGCGATCGGACCCACGACATTCTCCAGTGCGATCGTCACCCCCTCAACGCCATCTTCGCCCCCCAAACCGTCGCCGTCATCGGCGCCACCGAAAAACCCAACAGCGTCGGACGTTCCCTGTTCTGGAACCTAATTCGTTCCCCCTTCGGCGGCACGGTGTTTCCCGTCAACCCCAAGCGCCGCAACATCTTGGGGGTTCGCGCCTATCCCACCATCGCCGCCGTTCCCGAAGCGGTGGATTTAGCGGTCATCGCCACCCCCGCCCCCACGGTTCCCGATCTGATCCGCCAATGCGCCGATGCCGGGGTTAAAGGGGCGATCGTGATTTCCGCCGGATTCAAAGAAATCGGGGCGGCCGGCATCGCCCTGGAACGGGAAATCCAGGCTCAAGCCCGCCGCGGCAAGATGCGGGTCATCGGTCCCAACTGCCTGGGGGTGATGAGTCCCCTAACGGGCTTAAATGCCACCTTTGCGGGCACCATGGCTCGTCCCGGGAACGTCGGATTTATCAGTCAAAGCGGCGCCTTGTGTACCGCCGTCCTCGATTGGAGTTTGCAAGATAACGTCGGTTTCAGTGCCTTTATCTCCATCGGGTCGATGCTAGATGTGGGTTGGGGGGATTTAATCTACCACCTGGGAGACGACCCCGCCACCCAAAGCATCGTCATCTACATGGAATCCATCGGCGACGCGCGGGCGTTCCTCTCCGCCGCGAGAGAAGTAGCCCTCACCAAACCAATTATCGTCCTTAAAGCCGGACGCACGGAGGTGGCCGCCCAAGCTGCAGCCTCCCATACCGGAACCCTCGCCGGTAGCGATGACGTTCTCGACGGTGCCTTTCGTCGCTGTGGGGTATTGCGGGTGAACCGGATCGAGGATCTGTTTAATATGGCCGAAATCCTCTCCAAACAGCCCCGTCCCCGAGGAAAGCGCCTCACCGTCCTCACCAACGCCGGCGGACCGGGGGTTCTCGCCACCGATGCCACCATTACTTCTGGCGGCAAACTCGCCCCACTCGCCCCAGAAACGATCGCCGCCCTAGATGAATGCTTGCCCCCCCACTGGAGTCATAGCAACCCGATCGATATCCTGGGCGATGCCGATCCCGAACGCTACGCCCAAGCCCTGAAAATCGCCGCTGCCGACCCCAATAGCGACGGACTGCTGGTGATTCTCACCCCCCAGGCGATGACCGATCCCACCCAAACCGCCGAAAAACTCAAACAAGCCATTACCGAACTCAAACCCGAACTCCAGCACAAACCCCTGTTGGCCAGTTGGATGGGGGGTGCAGATGTTGCCGCCGGGGAAGCCATCCTCAACCAAGCCCAAATCTACACCTTCCCCTATCCCGACAGTGCTGCGCGCGCCTTCAACTTAATGTGGCAGTACAGCAAGAACCTGCGCAGTTTGTACGAAACCCCCACCCTGGCGCGGGAGATTGCCAACGGCAGCCGAGAACGGGATATCGCCGCCGAGACGATTCAAACGGTACGCGAAGGGGGGCGCACCCTCCTCAGTGAATGGGAATCGAAACAAGTCCTCGCCGCCTACGGCATTCCTACCGTCCCCACCTACCTCGCTACCACCCCGGAAGATGCGATTGCCGCCGCAGACGCCATCGGCTATCCCGTCGTCCTCAAACTGCACTCGGAAACCATCACCCACAAAACCGATGTAGGGGGGGTGAAGTTAAATCTCCCCGATGCGGAAGCGGTTCGCAATGCTTACACTGCCATCCAAAATGCCGTGCACCCGATCGACTTTGCCGGTGTTACCGTCCAGCCGATGGTCAAACGCGATGGCTACGAACTCATCCTCGGTAGTAGCATCGATACTCAATTCGGACCGGTGCTGTTGTTCGGAACCGGGGGACAACTGGTAGAAGTATTTGCAGACCGCGCCCTGGGACTGCCCCCACTCAATACCACCCTGGCACGGCGGATGATGGAAGGCACTCGCATCTACCGGGCACTCAAAGGGGTACGGGGGCAGGCAGCGGTAGATTTGCCCGCCCTGGAACAACTTTTGGTGCGGTTCAGCCAACTGGTTGTCGAACGCCCGGACATTCGGGAAATCGATATCAATCCCCTCTTGGCGAGTGCTGACGGACTCCTGGCCCTCGACGGACGGATTATCCTCCACGAAGCCGATGCCGAACCCCTCCCCCGTCCAGCGATTCGCCCCTACCCCACTCAATATATTTGGTCGTGGACGATGAGGGATGAAACTCCCATCACCATTCGTCCCATCCGCCCGGAAGACGAACCGTTGGTGGTGCAATTTCACCAAACCCTGTCCGAAGAAAGCGTGTACCTGCGCTACTTCCATTTGATGAAACTGCAAGCGCGCATCGCCCACGATCGCCTCACCCGTATCTGTTTCATCGATTACGATCGCGAAATTGCCTTGGTTGCCGAAACCCAATCCCCGGAACCGACCATTCTCGGCATCGGTCGCTTGAGTCGTTTATCGGGAACCCGAGAGGCGGAATTTGGAATGCTGGTGAGCGATCGCGCTCAAGGTCGGGGGCTGGGCACTCAATTGCTGCGTCAGTTGCTTGAAGTCGCCCGCCAAGAACAACTCACGCGCGTCTCGGCGCAAATTCTACCGGATAACCGAGCGATGCAGCATCTGTGCACCAAACTCGGCTTTCACTTAGAACGAAAATTGGGGGAAGTTCACGCGCGATACGATTTTTGAATTCGCAGGCGCGGAATTTGGAAGGGGGAACGTCGGGAAAAATGGAGAATGATTTGACGCGGTGACGCGGGGATGGGGTGACGCGGAGAGAGGGAAAAGCGTTGTCAGCGACCCATTGTCAATTGCCAATTCATTGTCCATTACACACTCTTCCGAAGAAGGGCGAAGCATTTGGATCGGTTAGATTTCGTTTGATTCATAACGAATCGCCCAAATGCGATCGCCCCTACAGACCCTGCCTCCTTGCCCCCAATCTCAGAGACAAGCCTACTGAGGAAGCAGGTCGTCGATATCCCGGCTGCCGGAACGGGAGTCGATACGCAAGGTGGCTTCATCCCGTGCTAAATCGTAGGTCAGCGGAGTGGGACTCGCGGCCAGGTTTGAGTCCCCTTCACGCACGAGGTCTGCTTGGGGATACTCCGTGGCCAATCCATCAATGGCCGAAATGCGATCGGGCGTTGCCGGGTGAGTTTCGCTGGCGGTGACCCCCAGGCGACTGAGAAGGGTCATCACCGTCTGGCATCCCTGGGGATCGAACCCCGCTCGCGTCATATAGATATATCCCAGCTCGTCGGCCTCAAACTCCTGAGAATGGTTGAGTTCCTGCCACTCCAATAAAAGCTGTGCTTCCTTCTCGGCATAAATGGTATCAATCCGTTCGGCAGCTTCTTGGACGCGCTCTTCCTTGCTGTCTCCGAACAGCCCACCGATCGCACTCAGACCTCCTTGAATCAAGGCGCCTTCCGTGCCGCCGACGGCAGACCCTAAAATCGCTCCCGCACCGCTGCTCACCCATTCACCGGCACCGAGTTCTTCTAAATCCCCGCGCAAGTCTTCTTCTTCGGCAGCCACTTCTTCAAAGGCTTCGGCCCGCATTTGTTCGAGGATTTCCTCGCGCTCGGCACCGCCCACGGCAATATGATTTTCGGTGTGGTGTGCCATTTCATGACCGACAACACAGGCAATGGCATCGGGATCTCCATCGATGCGATCGAGCAATCCATTATAAAATGCCACCAGATTGACATCGGTGGCAAAAGCATTCACGTTGTATTCTGGGGAAATGTAGAGCCGCCAGGGGAGGTTGTCGAGTTGATTGGCTCGCGCGATTCGCTCCATCACCCGGTACAGGATGTAGTAATCTTCGGGTAGCTCCTGCCTGGCTCGGTTGAAGAACGCCTCAGCATCGGTTGCGTTCCCCGGTGTCCCATTTCCCGGTTTGGCTTGGGCGATTGTCGTCCCGTGCGCTGGAGAATGAGTTGACTTGCTCGCCGCCGCACCTGTTGCGGCTACCGTATTGAAAAGTACGATCGACAAAGCCATCGATAAAAAATATTTCAAGTTCATTTTGGTCCTCAAATTTTATATTCAAGATGGTCGGCACAGTCCTCGATATCCTCTCGGTTCCGCCCAACACATATCTCTGTTTTATTATCTCTTCATCTAAATGCGATCGCTTCCGAGCGCACATCGAGCAGCCCGCTCGGCGATCGAAACCCTCGCCAGAAACCCTCCGATCCCAAACTGAGTGTCATTCATTGGGGGCGATCGGTAACGATACGGTAAATCGGGTTCCATCGGGAGTACTATTCACCCAAAGAGACCCCCCGTGTTTTTGGATAATTTTCTGACAAATATACCAATCGAGCTGAGTGTGCGAGTCGGTCTCGGTTGTGCTCGCGGGGGCAGTGGGCGAGTGATTGTTGGAAATGGAGACCCGAACTTGGCTTGGGGATGCGGCGGTTTCGATCGTCAAAATTCCGCGATCGCCCATGGCTTGTAGCGCATTTTCCATCAGGTTCGTCCAGACTTGAGATAACTCGTTGGGATAGCACGGAACCAACGGCAAGGAACTGTATTTTTCCACCAGTTGAATCTTCGCGGGCAAGCGGTAGTGGAAGAGCGAGCGTACCATTTCCAGCCCCTCCGTGACGTTCGCGAGCACCGGCGTTTGAGAGATATCTCGACCGGCATAATTATTGAGAGCCCTGAGAACTCGATCGGCGCGATTGACAGCGACCTCAATGCGATCGATACTGCGGCAAGCGGTGACGAGGGTTCGCGCCATGGTGAAGATGCGATCGCGCTCTTGTGCTGCGAGCAAAGATTCAACGAACTCCACATCCAAACCGACCCCCAATTCGACCAAAATCGAGGACAGTGTCGAGTCGGGATCGGGGATCTTGAGGGATTTGAGTTGTCGGGCGAGTTGGCGTTGAAGGCTGCGTCGTTCTTTCGTCGTGGCGGTTGCTTTTGTCGTCACCGCGAGATCGAAGAGTTGCGTAAAACTCTCCCGTTGTGGCGCCGATAGGGTATCCCAAAATGGGGGAAACTCCGATCTGAGGGTATCGAGCACCTCGCGCATTGGATACAGTGCCGTGCGAATCACCGTCAGCGGATCGTTGATTTCCCCAGTAATACCCGCAGCTAAGCGCCCCAGGGCTGTCATTTTCTCCCGAAGAATCACTTCACTTTGCAATGCTTGCAATTGAGAGAGGGTTCGATCGAGTTGGAGATTCTGTGCTTGTAAATCTCGTTCGGCTTGTTGGCGCTGTTGGATTTGGGCTTCAAGTTGGCGATTGCGCGCCATCAAATCTCGATTTTTGCGATCGAGTTTGAGTTGGAGGGTGCGGATCGTGAGTTGGTGTTCGATGCGAGCGATGACTTCTTCCGTTTGAAAGGGTTTGGTGATATAGTCCGCACCGCCCACTTGGAAGCCTCTCACTTTATCTTCCCCCTGAGCCAAGGCACTCAAAAATAAAACCGGAACATCGCGGGTTCTCGGATCGCGTTTGAGGCGATCGCAAACTTCGTAGCCATCCATGCGCGGCATGAGGATATCGAGCAGAATTAAATCTGGAGGCTTGGCCCAGGCTGCTTGAAGCGCCATTTCACCGCTGATGGTGACCCGTACGCGATACCGATCGCGCAGAAGTTGAGACAGAAAATGAAGGTTATCCGCCCGATCGTCGACGATGAGCAGATCGGGTTTGGACGATTGGGATTCAAGCAATGGAGCTTTGAAAGAAACAGAAGTCTTGAGGCCTATTTTAACGTCAGTTCGGGATAAAAAGTGTCCGGTGGGGGTAGGGGGGTAGGTGTCGGGTGTCGGGGGTAGAGTCGGGGGCGATCGTGAGTGCTTGGAGTCGATTAGAGCGAGTGCTGCTACGCAGAATTAAAAATGCGCGCATTAAAAATTAAAAATGCCTACTGTATATCGCTTTCAGCGGTTGAGAGCTCGGTAATTATTTCTGCCGTGCTGCACGAGTGGGATTCGAGCTTCTTCGACTCATGAGTCGAATCTACATCAGCTCCTTCGACTTTTAACTATCCTTAACCCGAACTGACGTTAAATAAACCACAAGAAGCGCCATAACGGATAATCGACAATAGACAATGACTCAGTTGCACCCCACACCCCATTCCCTATTCCCGATTCCCCGATTTAAAACGATCGAGGAAGGTTTGGGTCAAGTTATAGATAATGTCGAATTGAAATGTTTCCGTCCATTCTTGGAGTTGTTGGAGAAGCGCTCCATGAATTGGTGGAATTTCCGTTAAGATGCCCTCGACTTGTTCTTGTTCTAAGGTTCCGGCGGCAAAGTTGAGTCGCTCGATCCAGTCTCGGGGCATCACCGCAAAGGACTCGGGGGAGAAGGAGGTGGCGGCACGTTCGGGGATGGGGGGCACGGGTGCTCGATCGTCGTATTGGTAGCGCACCCCCAGAAGGTGAGCAATTTTCTCTAACAGGTTAGGTCCTCGTACGGGCTTGGCCGTAAAGTCATCGCAGCCGGCGGAGAGGAAGACATTTTTATCGGCATCGAAAGCACTGGCAGTGAGGGCGATGATGGCAACCGCTTGACCGGCGACACTGCCGCGAATGCGCCGCACTGCATCGTAACCATCCATCACCGGCATGCGCATATCCATCAGAATCAGCTGGGGCTGATGTTTGTGCCACATGTCGATGGCCTGTTGTCCGTTTTCGGCTTCGAGGGTCTCGAATCCTAGGGGAGTTAGGAGTTGAACGAGCATCTGGCGATTTTCCCATTGGTCTTCAACGATCAAGATGCGGCAGGGGGGTTGGTCTGGGGCGAGTCGGACAATAGTTTGGGTTGAGGTGGGAGGTAATGGGATTCGATCGCCTTCTCCATCGAGAGTTTTTAGAGGCAGATCGAACCGGACGACCGTACCCACTCCGACGGTACTTTCCACCTCGATACTGCCCCCCATCAGCTCGATAAAATGCCGGCAAATCGCTAGACCCAACCCCGTCCCTTCGGCCGATCGCCGTCCGGCAATCCCGCGATCGAAGGCCTGGAAAATTTGCTCTAATTCCTCCGGTTCGATGCCCACGCCGGTATCTTCCACCTCAAAACGCAACCGGGTGGAGGGTTCTTCGGGTCCCTCGATGGTATCTTGGAGGGAAAAGCCGGCGAACACCCGCAGGGTAATGCCACCGGTGTGGGTAAATTTAATGGCATTGACGAGCAGGTTAATCAGGATTTGACGCAGCTTGGCTTCGTCCACTTCCACCATCACTGGCACTTCTGGAGCGATCTCCCGACTCAGAGTCAAGGCTTTGCGACTGGCTTTGAATTCGAGCATCTCGGTGGTCGCGCTCAGAAGTTGATACAGGTTAATGGGGGTGGCAATCAGTTCGACTTTGCCCGCTTCGATTTTGGCGAGATCGAGAATATCGTTGATCAGAGACAGAAGATGCTCGCCGCTGCGGAGAATGGTTTGCAGGGTTTTGTGCTGTTCGCGATCGAGGTTTGCATCCCGCGCTAGAATTTCGCTGAAGCCGAGGATGACGTTGAGGGGGGTGCGCAGTTCGTGACTCATGGTGGCGACGAAATCGCTTTTGGCACGACTGGCGGCAATGGCTTCTTCCCGGGCGGTTTCAAGTTCGGCGTTGGTTTGACCTAAAGCGAGGTAGTTCTGGTGCAGTTCGGCTTCGGCCCGCTTGCGATCGCTAATATCTTCAAACACCAACAACTGCCCGAGAACTCGATCGCCTTCGGTGACGGGGACGCAGAAACGGCGCAGCACCCGCCCGTCTTTGAGGGACACTTCATCTTCAACCATCATCAGCTCTTCTCGGACGATGTAGGGTTGGGTGGTACGGACAAATTCTTCGAGATCGATCGCCTCCACACACCGCTCCATAACCGCATCGTGCCCGATTTCTCCATGGACGATCGCCGTGGCACTGTCTTCCAGTTGCCACAGGCGACAAAACTCATCGTTGGCAAATAACACCCGATCGCTCTCGGGGTTGCCGGCGTAAATTCCCAGGGGAATCACCTGAACGATGGTGCGCAAGAGAGCTTCGCTGCGATGCAGTTGCTCTTCGATGGCGAGGCGCTCGGTAATATCGGTTTGTACGCCGATGAAGTGGGTGAGGGTTCCGGCATCGTCGTGCAACGGGGTCACGCTCAGTTGATTCCAAAAAGGGGTGCCGTCGCGGCGGTAGTTGAGCAAGACCACCTGGCAGGAAGTTCCCGCTTTTAGAGCTTGCTGCAATCGCTTGAGTTCCACGAGCTGGGTATCTTCTCCTTGTAGGAAACGGCAGTTGCGACCGATAACGTCCTTCGCGTCATATCCCGTTAGCATCTCGAAGCCGGAGTTGACGTACACCAGAGGTAATTCCCCTTGTCTGGCATCGGCGATCGAAATGCCGTTACTCGCAGCATCCACGGCCCGTTGGAGCAGTTGCAATTGCAGTTGTTGCTGTTTGCGTTCGCTGATATCTCGCCCTTCGGGAATCAGCAGCGTCACCGCCCCGGATTGGTCGAAAATCGGGCGCAGGGAGAAATCGAGGGTGACGATGCGATTTCGATCGCCCCAAACTTCCACTTCGTAGCGGACGAACTCCCCCTCGGCCGCCCGCGCGATCGCCCGTTGGAGTTGGGTTTGGGTTGCGGGGGAAATCCTCCACCAGTGCCCTTCCCAAAAAGGTTGGCCCACCACTTCATTGCGGGTCATGCCGCCGAAATCGAGCATAGTTTGGTTGGCTTCGAGGAGAATCCCGCTGGGGTCGAGCAAACCGATAAATTGGAACGTACTATCGAAGATGGCGCGAAACCGGATTTGGATGGTTTTGAGTTCGCTAATCTCAACGAAGGAAATCGCCACCCCATCCAAGCGTCCGTCTTCGAGCAGGTAGGGATTGATGCGCATCAACAAATAAACATCCTCTTCCACCAGCTTGACTTCTCGATCGATGGTTTCTTGAGAGTCGATGACGTCTTGAATCAAGCTCAGGAGATTGGGACATTCGAGATTGTGGGTGATGTGTTTGAGGGGACGATCGATATCCACTTGGGTGAGGTTCACGGCGACAGTGGCGGCCGGGGTGAATTTGCGAATGTTTAAGTGGCAATCGAGAAAGACCACCCCAATAGAGGTACTGCGCAACAGGTTATCGATATCGTTGTTGAGTTCCGTGAGTTCTTCGATTTTCGATTGGTATTCAGCGTTAACGGTATAGAGTTCTTCGTTGACGGAATGGAGTTCTTCGTTGGTACTTTGCAACTCCTCGTTGGAGGCAATGAGTTCTTCGTTGGTGGCCTGTTGTTCTTCGTTGGTGGTTTCGAGTTCTTCGATCACCGCTTGGAGGTTTTCGCGGGTTTGTTGGAGTTCGTAT